>NZ_JBHTVC010000007.1:0-118584 GCF_042793275.1 Isoptericola sp. NPDC056578 | reverse complement strand
CTCCAATTCTGTTTTTACACCCCTTTTTACTTGGGGTACATCCCCTTGGGTTTTTCAACCCCCAACCCCCCTGGCCCCCCGCGGCCCCCCCCCCGGGGGGTGGGGGGCCGCCACGCCTGTGTTCCCCATCCCCGCCGCCCAGGGTGAAGCCGCCTCGTTGCCGTGCCAGCCCTCGATGCCCCACCGTCGACGCCGTCGTCGGCGTTGTCGAAGAAGTCGAGCTCCTTGTCGTCCGGGCGGTGGCACGAGGATGGTGCTGCAGAACCGCCTTCGACCCCGCGTCGTCCTACCCGTACACGCTCGACCCGGCGGCCGACGTGCCGTCGGTCGTGCGGGCGGGCGCCGGCCCGCAGGCCTCCTTCGGCTGACCCCACCCCGCCGAGGTGGTGCGTGACGTGCCGAGGTAGTTCGTGACACGGAGTCACGAACTACCTCGGCAGGCTCGGAACTACCTCGGCGGGCCTCGAGCTACCTCGGCGTGACGCTGAGGCCGGAGGCGTCCGGGTCGAGGTCCACGACGACGGTGCCGCCGTCGGACACGGCGCCGGACAGCAGCTCCTTGGCGAGCCGGTCGCCGATCTCGCGCTGCACCAGGCGGCGCAGCGGGCGGGCGCCGTACGCCGGGTCGAAGCCCTCCAGCGCCAGCCACTCGCGCGCGGCGGGCGTGACGTCCACCGTGATGCGCCGGTCTGCCAGGCGCTTCGCGAACGCCGCGACCTGGAGGTCGACGATCTCGCCCAGCTCCTCGACGTTCAGCGCGTCGAAGATCACCACGTCGTCGAGCCGGTTGAGGAACTCCGGCTTGAACGACGCGCGCACGGCCGCCATCACCGCCTCGCGACGGGCGGCGTCGTCCAGGGCCGGGTCCACGAGGAACTGCGAGCCCAGGTTCGACGTCAGCACCAGGATGACGTTGCGGAAGTCGACCGTGCGGCCCTGGCCGTCGGTGAGGCGTCCGTCGTCGAGCACCTGGAGCAGGATGTCGAAGACCTCGGGGTGCGCCTTCTCCACCTCGTCCAGCAGGACGACGGAGTAGGGGCGCCGCCGCACGGCCTCGGTGAGCTGGCCGCCCTCCTCGTAGCCGACGTACCCCGGAGGGGCGCCGACCAGCCGCGACACGGAGTGCTTCTCCGAGTACTCGGACATGTCGATGCGCACCATGGCGCGCTCGTCGTCGAACAGGAAGTCTGCGAGCGACTTGGCGAGCTCCGTCTTGCCGACGCCGGTCGGGCCGAGGAAGAGGAACGACCCGGTCGGACGGTCGGGGTCGGCCACGCCGGCCCGCGAGCGCCGCACGGCGTCGGACACCGCGCGGACGGCGGCCGTCTGGCCGATGAGCCGCTCGCCGATGACGTCCTCCATGTGCAGGAGCTTCTCGGACTCGCCCTGCAGCAGGCGCCCGGCGGGGATGCCCGTCCAGGCGGAGACGACCTCGGCGATCTCGTCGGAGCCCACCTTGTCGGCGATCATCGGCGCCTCGTGAGCCTGGGCCTCGTCCGCCTCCTGGGACGCCTCGGCCCGCTCGGCCTCCGCGAGCTCGCGCTCGACCTGCGGGATCTCCCCGTACAGGAGGCGGGCGGCGGACTCGAGGTCGCCCTCGCGCTGCAGCCGGTCGGACTCGGTGCGCAGCTCGTCGATGCGGGCGCGCAGGTCGCCGACGCGGTTGTGGCCGGCCTTCTCCGACTCCCACCGCGCGGTGAGCGCGGCGAGCTGCTCGCGGGTGTCCGCGAGGTCGGCGCGCAGGCGCTCCAGGCGCTCGGTGGAGGCGGCGTCGTCGGACTCCTTGAGCACGACCTCCTCCATCTCGAGGCGCGTGACGGCGCGCTGCAGCTCGTCGATCTCGACGGGCGAGGAGTCCATCTCCATGCGCAGGCGCGACGCCGCCTCGTCGACGAGGTCGATCGCCTTGTCCGGGAGCTGACGACCGGTGATGTACCGGTCGGACAGCGCGGCCGCGGCGACGAGCGCGGAGTCCGCGATCGTCACCTTGTGGTGCGCCTCGTACCGCTCCTTGAGCCCGCGCAGGATCGCGACGGTGTCCTCCACGGACGGCTCGCCGACGAACACCTGCTGGAACCGGCGCTCGAGGGCCGGGTCCTTCTCGATGTGCTCGCGGTACTCGTCGAGGGTCGTGGCCCCGACCAGGCGCAGCTCGCCGCGGGCGAGCATGGGCTTGAGCATGTTGCCCGCATCCATGGCGCCCTCGCCGCCGGCGCCCGCGCCGACGACGGTGTGCAGCTCGTCGATGAAGGTGACGACCTCGCCGTCCGACGCGGTGATCTCCTCGAGCACGGCCTTGAGGCGCTCCTCGAACTCGCCCCGGTACTTGGCGCCCGCGACCATGCCCGCCAGGTCGAGCGCGACGAGGCGCTTGCCCTGCAGGGACGTCGGGACGTCGCCCGCGACGATGCGCTGCGCCAGGCCCTCGACGACGGCCGTCTTGCCGACGCCGGGCTCGCCGATGAGGACGGGGTTGTTCTTGGTGCGGCGGCTGAGCACCTGCACGACGCGCCGGATCTCGGAGTCGCGGCCGATGACCGGGTCGAGCTTGCCGTCGCGGGCGCGCTGCGTGAGGTCGCTGCCGTACTGCTCCAGCGCCTTGTACGTGCCCTCGGGGTTGGGGCTGGTGACGCGGGACGAGCCGCGGACGGCGGGCAGCGCCGCGCGCAGGGCGTCGGCGGTCGCGCCCGCCTCGGTCAGCGCCTGGGCGGCGGCGGACTGCCCGGCGGCGAGCGCGATGAGCAGGTGCTCGGTCGAGACGTACTCGTCGCCGAGCGCCTCGGCCTCCTTGCCCGCGTTCTCCAGCACGGCGCTCATCGCGCGCGACGGCGCGGGCTGCGCGACGGCGGAGCCGCTCGCCTGCGGCAGGGCGACGAGGGCCGCGCGGGCGCGCTGGCCGATCTGCTGGGCGTTCGCGCCGACGGCGTCGAGCAGGCCGACGGCGACGCCGCCGCTCTGCTGGAGCAGCGCCTGGAGCAGGTGCACCGGCTCGAGCTGGGGGTTGCCCGCGGCCGACGCCGACTGGACGGCGTCGCCGAGCGCCTGCTGCGACATGGTCGTGAGCTTGATGTCCATGGGACCTCCGGGATGACGTGCGGTGATACGGGTCAGACTCCTGTCGGGGGAACGTCGCCAAAGTTGAGTCTATTCCGCTCAACTTTGAGCGCAAGGCGCCCGGGGTGCCAGGTGGCTCCCCGGCGGCCGCTGCGGGATGCTGGGCCGGTGACCACTCCAGCCCGCGGCCCCGTGCGCCGCCTCCGCACCGCGATCGCGGCGGCCCTGGCCGCCGTCGGCCTTCTCGCCCTCGCCGGGTGCATGAAGGTCGACATGGACATGACGCTGTCGGAGGACGACACCGTCTCCGGCTCGATCGTCATGGCCGTCTCGAACAGCCTCGCCGAGACCATGGGGATGGAGCCCGGCGAGCTGTGGAAGCAGGCCGGCGGCGAGCTCTCCCAGAACCTGCCCGAGGGCACGTCCCAGGAGCCGTACTCCGACGACGAGTACACCGGGACCAGGTACACCTTCACCGACGCCCCGATCAGCCAGATCTCCGGCGAGGGCGGCGAGGACCTCACCATCACCCGCGACGGCGACGACTACGTCGTGGACGGCACGATGGACCTCTCCGAGGGCGCCGACCAGCTGGAGTCGCTGCCGCAGAACGTCCAGGACGCCTTCGACGTCCGCCTCGCCGTCACGTTCCCCGGGCCGGTCAGCGACGCCACCGGCACCGTCGACGGCAACACCGTCACCTGGACGCCGAAGGTCGGCGAGAACACCGAGATCCACGCGGTGGGCTCGGCCACCGCCGGCAGCAGCTTCCCGTGGTGGATCGTCGGCCTCGTCGTCGGGCTGGTCGTCATCGGCCTCGTCGTGTGGTTCGTCGTGCGGAACAACCGCCGTCCCGCTACGTCGACGGTCACGGGCACCGCGACGGGCGACGCCGCGTTCGCCGCGCAGGCCGCCCCCGGGGCCGTGCCGGCCGCCGGCCCGACGCCGGAGGAGCAGGTCTTCGGCACGCCCGCGGCCCCGCCCGCCGAGCCGACCACCGGCCCGGTCGCCGAGCCGCTCGAGCCGGAGGCCGCGCCCGAGACCGCCCCGCCCGCCGGCCCCACGACCGGCCCCGTCGCCGAGCCGCTGGAGCCAGGCCGCCCGGGCGAGGAGGACACGGTCCGGCAGGAGCCCGCCGGCGGCGCCACCGAGCCCGACGTCGAGCCCGACGTCACGGGCACGCCCGACGACCGCCCCGGCGACGAGGACCGTCCGTCCGGTCCCGCGCAGGGTGCCTGAGGCGCCGGCCGCGCCGCTCCCCGGACCCGGGGCGTGGCGCGAGGACGTCCTCGGCCCGGAGTTCCGGGCGCGCACGCTGCCGCTGCCCGGTGGCGCGGAGGCCGTGCTGGTGCGGCACGTGCCGTCCACGCCGGCCGACGACGGCACGCCGGGACCTCGCGGCGCCGTCGCGCGCACGGCGGTGCTGTACGTCCACGGGTTCGCGGACTACTTCTTCCACCCGCACCTCGCGGCGGCCGTCGCCGGGCGCGGGCTCGCGTTCTACGCCGTCGACCTGCGCGGGCACGGGCGCGCCTGGGACGCCCAGGTGTCCGCCGGCGGCGACCCGAACCAGGTGCGCGACATCGCCGTGTACGCGCAGGACCTCGACGCCGCGGCTGCCGTCGTCCGGGCCGCGGGGCACGAGCGGCTCGTGGTGCTCGGCCACTCCACGGGCGGGCTGGTGGCCCCGCTGTGGGCCGCGGCCCGGCCGGGCCGGGCGGACGCCCTGGTGCTCAACAGCCCCTGGGTCCAGCTCAACAAGCCCCGCCCGGTGCGGGTGGCCGCCACCGCGCTCGTCGAAGCCCTCGGCGTCGTCGCGCCGCGCGCCGTCGTGAACCACCTCGACGACGACTACGCGCGGGCCCTGCACCGTGCCCACGGCGGCGAGTGGGACTTCGACGCGGCGTGGAAGCCGCACGAGCCGTTCGCCGTCCGCGCCGCCTGGCTGCGGTCGGTGCTGCGCGCGCAGCGCCGCCTCGCGCGCGGCCTGGGGCTCCGGATCCCGGTGCTGGTGCTGACCTCCGACCGGTCCACCACGGACCAGCACCTCACCACGGACACCGTGCTCGACGTCGCGCACATGCGCGAACGGGCGCGGCGGCTCGGGGGCGACGTCACCGTGCGCACGGTCGCGGGCGGCACCCACGACCTGGCCCTGTCACCGCGGCCCGCCCGCGACGCCTACCTCGCCGCCGTCCTCGACTGGATCGAGGCTCTCCCCTAGCGCCCACGGTCGTGTCCGATTCCCGCTAGCACCTGGTCGGTGGGGCGCGTGAGGATGGGGACATGACGACGACAGCCCGCCCCGACGCACGGGAGTTCGAGGAGCGCTACCGCGCCATCGCCGCGCGCGACACCCGGTTCGACGGGCAGTTCTTCACGGCGGTGCGGTCCACCGGCATCTACTGCCGCCCCTCCTGCCCGGCGCGCACGCCCAAGCCGGAGAACGTCACCTTCTACCTCACCTCGGCGGCGGCGCACGAGGCGGGCTACCGCGCCTGCAAGCGGTGCCTGCCGGAGGCCGCGCCCGGCACGCCCGCCTGGGACCTGCGGCACGACCTCGCCGGTCGCGCGATGCGCCTGATCGCCGACGGCGTGGTGGACCGCGAGGGCACGGACGGGCTCGCGTCCCGCCTCGGGTACAGCGCGCGGCACGTGCACCGCCTGCTCGCCGCAGAGCTCGGCGCCGGCCCGCTCGCCCTGGCCCGCGCGCAGCGCGCGCAGACTGCGCGCAGCCTCGTCGTCGGCACCGACCTGCCGCTCGCGGACGTCGCGTTCGCGGCCGGGTTCGGCTCGATCCGGCAGTTCAACGACACGATGACCGAGGTCTTCGCCGTCGCGCCGAGCGAGCTGCGCGCGCGCAGCCGCCGCCGGGCCCGCCCCGACCGCCCCTTCCGGCAGGCGACGGACGGCGGTCACGACGCCGACGTCGCGCGGGTCCGCCTCGACCTGGAGCTGCCGGTGCGCGAGCCGTTCGACGCCCGCGGGGTCGTCGCCTTCCTCGCGGCACGCGCCGTCGACGGCGTGGAGGTCGCGGACCTCGACGGCGACGACGTCCGGTACGCCCGCACGCTGCGGCTCCCCCACGGGCCGGGCGCGGCGGAGGCCCTGGCGGGGCCGGGCGTCGGGCCCGGCCGGGTCGCCGTGCGCCTGGAGCTCGCGTCCGCCGCCGACGTCTCGGTGGCCGTCGCCCGCCTGCGCCGGCTGCTCGACCTGGACGCCGACCCGGCGGCCGTCGACACCGCCCTCGCCGACGACCCCGCGCTGGCCCCGCTCGTCGCCCGCACGCCCGGTCTGCGGCTGCCCGGCACGGTGGACCCGCACGAGATCGTGGTGCGCGCCATCGTCGGCCAGCAGATCAGCGTGGCCGCCGCGCGCACGCACCTGGGCCGGCTGGCGGCCGGCGCCGGCACCCCGTACGACTCCGCGGTGCCGGGGCTCACGCGCCTGTTCCCGACGGCCGCGCAGGTCGCGGCCGCGGCGGCGGACCACCTGCGCCTGCCCGCCCGGTCGGTCGCGACGGTCGTCGACACCGCCCGCGCCCTCGACGACGGCACCCTCGCCGTCGGGGTGGGCGACGACGGCGAGGCCCTGCGCGCCGCGCTCGTCGCGCGGCGCGGGATCGGGCCGTGGACCGCCGCCTACGTGGCGATGCGCGTGCTGCGCGACCCGGACTCCTGGCTCGACGGCGACGTCGCGCTCCTCGCGGGCGCTGCCGCGGCCGGCGTCGACCTCGGCCTGCCCGACGACGCCCCGCGCACGGCGCGCTCGCGTGCCCTGGCCGCCCGGGCCGAGCGGTGGGCGCCGTGGCGCTCGTACGCCGCCCTGCACCTGTGGCGCGCCGCCCTGCCGCCGAGCATGCGGTAGCGCACCTTCTCAGCCGTCAGTCCGAGCGCAGCCGCATGCTCGGCACCCACCCACCCCAGACCCCGGAGGTTCCGATGACCGCCACGACCACCGTCCCCACCGCCCGCACCACCACCCTGAGCTCCCCCGACGGCCCGTTCACCGTCGTCGTCGACCCGGACGGCACGGTCCTCGCGTCGGGCTGGACGACGGACGCCGACTCCCTGGTCGGCCTCGTCCACCCCGACGTCCGTCCCACGGCCACCACGACCGTGCCCGACGACGACCCCGCGGTGGCCGGCGCCGTCGCGGCGGTGCGCGCCTACTACGCCGGCGACGTTCGCGCGATCGACGCCGTCCCCGTCCGCCAGGTCTCCGGCCCGTACCGCGCGCACGCGTGGGACGTGCTGCGCACCGTCGACGCCGGCGACCCCGTCACCTACACGCGGTACGCGGAGCTGTCCGGCCGTCCCGCCGCGGTCCGCGCGGCCGCGGGCGCGTGCGCGATGAACGCCGCCGCCCTGTTCGTGCCGTGCCACCGGGTGCTGCGCACCGACGGCAGCCTGGGCGGCTTCCGGTACGGCCTGGACGTCAAGCGCAGCCTGCTCGCCCACGAGGCGCGGCACGCGGGCTGATCCCGGGGCCGGGGCCGGTCAGAGCGAGGGCTCCTCGGGCGTGGACACGGTGAACACCGCACCGGCGATGACGGGGACCCGCGTCGCCGCCCGCTCCAGGTCGTCCAGGCGCCGCGCGACCGTCTCCTCCGGCTCGTTGCCGCTGAGGTCGACGCTGGCCACGAGGTACAGCGACCTCGGCCCCACGTACTCGAGCCGCAGGTAGGTGACCCGCTCCACCTGCGGCATAGTGACGAGGTGCGCGAGCACGGCGGCCCGCGTCTCGGGCCGGGCGGCCTCCCCGACGAGGAACCGCCGGTTGCGGTCCACGAGCACGAGGGAGACGACGGCGAGCACGACGCCGACGACGATCGAGCCGACGGCGTCGGGCACCGGCGACCCCGTGAGCTGGTGCGCGAGCACGCCCCCGAACGCGACGACGAGGCCGACGAGGGCCGCGGCGTCCTCCGCGTAGACGGCGCGCAGCGTCGGGTCGGAGGTGACGAGCACGTGGTGCAGCACGTCGTGCTCGGCCTTCTTCGCCTCGGCGCGCGCCTGCCGGCTGGCCTGGAGGAACGAGAAGCCCTCGAGCACGAACGCGAGGCCGAGCACGGCGTACGCGACGCCGAAGTCGCTCGCGGGCTCGGGGTGCACCAGCTCCTGGATGCCGTGCGTGATGGACACGCCGGCACCGACGGCGAACAGCCCGATCGCGGCGAACATCGACCACACGTAGGCCTCGCGGCCGAAGCCGAGCGGGTGCTCGCGGTCGGCGGGACGCCGGGAGCGGCGGTCGGCGACGAGCAGGAAGATCTCGTTCCCGGTGTCCGCCCAGGAGTGCACGGCCTCCGCGAGCATGGACGCCGACCCGGTGATGGTGGCGGCCACGGACTTCGCGACGGCGACGAACGCGTTGGCGGCGAACGCGATGATCACGGTGACGGTGCTCTCGCCGCCGGCGTGCGCGTCCTGCACGACGCGCGGGCTCGCGAGGGGTTCCGGCGGCGCGGCGCCCGGCTCGGTGTCGGCCGGGCGGCTCAGCGCCTCGAACGGGTCCGGCGTCGCGGAAGGGTCCGGCGCGGCGATGTGGTCGGGCTCGCGATCGGGTCCGGGCTCGGCAGGGGCCATGCGCCCGGTCTACCAGCCGTGGGTCAGTCGGGCTCGCCGAACTCGTTGGGACGCAGGTCCTCGGGGTCGACCTTGCCCGTGCGGAACCCGGCCCGGCCGACCATGTGCGCGGCGACGGGCGACGTGACGAGCTGGAACGCCACGACCAGCACCAGCATCGCGACGGCCGACCAGCTGCGCACTCGCAGCGCGAGCGCCGTGAGCAGGAGGATGAGGCCGAGCACCTGCGGCTTGGTGACGGTGTGCATGCGGGCCAGCAGGGACGGGAAGCGCACGAGGCCCAGCCCCGCGCCGAGCGTCAGGAACGCCCCGGCGAGCAGGCACACCGCGGCGACGGTGTCGGCGACCGTCGTCCACACACCCGGGTCGACGTGGGTCATCTCGGCGCACCTCCCGCGCTCTCGGCGTCGTCCTCGGCATCGATGGCGCGCGCGCCGTCCCGCTGCTCGCCCCGCGGCACGTCCGCGGCACGCGCCTGGGCGGCGACCTCCTCGGGCGTCCGCACGCGGCCCTCGTCCTCGGGCTCCTTCGCGGCGAACCGGGCCATCGTCACGGAGCCCACGAAGCCGACCATCGACAGCGCGACGAGGATCGGGATGGTCTCCGTGCGCCGCGACCAGATCGCCTCGATCGCGATGGCGCACACGAGCGTGACGGTCAGGGTGTCCAGCGCGACGGCCCGGTCGAGCATCGACGGACCCCGCTCCACCCGCACGAGCGCGAGCAGCGCGGCGACGGCCACGAGCACGGCGGCCGCGATCACGGCGGCGAGCATCATGCGTCCCCCCTCCCTCGCCCGGACGGCGGCGTCGCCGCGGCGTCGAGGGCCGCGGCGGCGTCACCGGGTGCCAGTCCGCACCGGGCCAGCACGGCGTCGCTCGCGAACGCGCGCAGCACCCGCTCCTCGAGCGCCAGCGTGTCGCGGCGCACGGCCTCCGCGCCGCCGGAGCCGTCGATGTCGAGCACGTGCAGGTAGACGACGCCGGTGCTGCGGCGCGCCTCGACGACCAGCGACCCCGGCACCAGCGACGACATCACCGCCGTGATGGTGAGGTAGGCATCCTCGGGGTTGCGCAGCCGGACGGCGACGATGGCGCCGTGCGGCGCCGGGCCCGGCCGGACGGCCTTCCACGCCACCTCGAAGGAGGCGACGAACAGGTCGGCGACGAACCGCGCCACGAGCACGACGGCCCGCCACGGTCGCACGGTGCCCTGCATGTCGATGGCCGGCAGCGGGAACAACGTCAGCACGGCGCTCGCGATCACGGCACCCGCGATGACGTTCGCCCACGACAGGTCGCCCCACAGGAGCACCCACACGGCGGTGAGCAGCACGAGCGCGTGCCACTGCGAGCCCAGCCGGCGCAGCAGGTGGGCGGGTCGGCGCGACTGCGGGCTCATCCGTGCCCACCTCCCTGGTCCGCGTCGGCGTCGGTGTCGTCGCCCACGACGACCGACTCGCCGCGGCCGCGGTCCGCGCCGTCGGGGAAGACCGCGTCCACGTAGCTGTGGCCGTCCATCGACGCGGTGGCGGCGCGCTCCGCATAGCCGTACAGCGGGCCGGCGGCGACGGTGAGCAGCAGGCCGAACGCGACGAGCGCGCCGGTGGGCAGCACCATCCCGCGGGGCAGCGGCACGTCGGACTCGATCTCCTCCGACGGCGCCTGCCAGAACGCCTTGTTCCACGCCTTGACCACCGCGTACAGGGTGAGCAACGACGTCACGACCGACCCGACGACGAGCACCCACGCGAGCCCGGTCCCCACGGTCGCGCCCTCCGTGAGCAGGCCGACCTTGCCGAGGAACCCGGACAGCGGCGGGATGCCCGCCAGGTTGAGCGCGGGCACGAAGAACAGCACCGCGAGCCCCGGCGCGAGCTTGGCGAGCCCGCCCAGCCGGTCGAGCGACGTCGACCCGCCCCGCCACTCGACGAGCCCCACGACGAGGAACAGCGCCGTCTGGACGGAGATGTGGTGCACCACGTAGTAGATGGCCGCCGCCGTGCCTGCCTCGGTGGCGAGCGCGATGCCGAAGATCATGTAGCCGATGTGGCTGACCAGGGTGAACGACAGCAGACGTTTGACGTCGTTCTGCGCGACGGCGCCCAGGATCCCGATGACCATCGTGAGCAGCGCCAGCACCATGAGCACCTGGTCCACGGTGGGGTTGTCCGGGAACAGCAGGGTCTGCGTGCGCAGGATGGAGTACACGCCCACCTTGGTGAGCAGGCCCGCGAACACGGCGGTGACCGGCGCGGGCGCCGTCGGGTAGGAGTCCGGCAGCCACGCGGACAGCGGGAAGATGGCGGCCTTGATGCCGAACGCGAGCAGCAGCAGGAGCTGCAGCGCCGTGCGCACGGTCGGGTCGATCTCCGGCAGCCGCTCGGCGAGCTGCGCCATGTTCACCGTGCCGGTCGCGCCGTAGATCAGCGCGATCGCGGTGAGGAAGAGCAGCGAGGAGACCAGCGTGACGATGATGTACACCGACCCGGCGCGGATGCGCTCGGCCGTGCCACCCAGGGTGAGCAGCACCGCGGACGACGCGAGCAGGATCTCGAACCCGACGTAGAGGTTGAACAGGTCGCCGGTGAGGAACGCGTTCGCGACGCCGGCGGCCAGGATGAGGAACGTCGGGTGGAAGATCGCGACGGGGATCATGTCGCCGCGCGTGGTGCCCGGGTCGTCCTCCCCCTCGGGCACGCCCTGCCCCAGGGAGTACAGGAGCACGCACAGCAGCATCACGAACGAGACGGTGAGCATCACCGCGGAGATGCGGTCGGCCACCAGGTCGATGCCGACCGGCACGGCCCAGCTGCCGACCTCGACGACGATCGGCCCGCCGTCCGCGGCGACGAGCAGCCCGACGGACGCGGCGAGCGCGGCGGCGAGCGCGGTGACGCTGATGATGCGCTGCACGCGGGCGTACCGGTGCAGGGCGAGCGTCAGCCCGGCCGCGAAGAGCGGCAGCATGACCGGCAGCGGCACCAGCGTGGCGGAGTCCCAGGGCATCAGGGGCGCTCCTTGTGGCCGGCGGCGCCGTGAGGGGCCCGGTGACCGTCGTCGCCGTCGCTGTCGTCGACGTCGTCGTACACGTCGGCGGCCTCCTCGTCGAGCGTCCGGTCGGGCTCGGTGTCGTCCGCGTCCTCGAACGCGGGGGCGTTGAGCGCCGCGTGCCGGGCGACGCGCCGGTCCTCGACGTCGTCCGCGACCTCGTCGTGGCCGTGCAGCTGCCACGACCGGTAGGCCATGGCCAGCACGAACGCGGTGAGTGCGAGGGTGATGACGATCGAGGTGAGCACCATCGCCTGCGCGAGCGGGTCGCTCATGCGCACGCCGTCCGGGGCGTTGCCGATGATGGGCGACGCTCCCGACCGGCCGCCCATGACCAGCAGCATGAGGTTGACGCCGTTGCCGATGAGCACGAAGCCGAGCAGCACCCGGGTGAGCGGGCGCTCCAGCAGCAGGTAGACGCCGGTGGCGAACAGCACGCCGATGGCCAGCACCAGGATGGCCGGCGGGGTGTTCTCGAGGACGACCATCAGACCTCGACCTCCTCACGTGCGGGTCGGGGGTCCTGGCGGTCGATCTCGGCGCCCAGCGTGCGCAGCAGGTCGAGCACGAGGCCGACCACGACGAGCATCACGCCGATGTCGAAGAACAGGGAGGTCACGAGGTGCACCTCCCCGAGGACGGGGATGCTCAGGTTGCGGATCGTGCTCTGCAGCACCTCCTGGCCGCCGACGAGCGTCGCGAGGCCCACGCCGGCGGAGAGGAACAGGCCGGTGCCGAGCAGCACACCGGGGTTGATCGGCGCCGCCTCGCCCAGCTCGTACCGCCCGCCCGCGAGGTACCGCACGGCGAACGCGATGCCCACCACGAGCCCCGCCGCGAAGCCGCCGCCGGGCGCGTTGTGCCCGCTGAACAGCAGGAACAGGGCGAACACGATCATGGCGTGGAAGATCACGCGGGTCACGACCTCGAACAGGACGGACCGGCGCTCCGGCTCCAGCGTGCTGCCCGCGGCGAGCCACACGCGGCGCGTGTGCGGGTCGGACCTGCTGACCTCGTCCACGCGGGACAGCCGCAGCACCTCGCCGCTGCGCTGCCGCAGGAAGATGAGCGAGGCGACGCCCGTCGCCGCGACGAGCAGCACGGAGATCTCGCCGACGGTGTCCCAGGCGCGGATGTCGACCAGGGTCACGTTGACGATGTTCTTGCCGCCGCCCCACGTGTAGGCCTCGTCGGGGAAGTGGGTGCTGATCGGCTCGGCGACGCGCACCAGCGGCGCGGCGACGGTGAACGCCATCATGACGACGCCGGTCACCACGGCCAGCGCGAGCCGCAACCAGCGGCTGGCGGCGAGCGGCCGGTCCGTGAAGTACGGGGGCATGCGCCGCAGCACCAGCACCATGACGACCAGCGTGATCGTCTCGCACAGCACCTGCGTGAGGGCGAGGTCGGGGGCGCCGTGCAGCATGAACAGCGTCGCGTTGGCGTACCCGGCGACACCCACCAGGACGACGGCCTTGAGGCGCCGACGCGCGCGGGCGGCGAGCACGCAGGCGACGACGACGACCGCGACGACCGCCGCGTCGGCGGGCCGGTCCCACAGCACGAGCTCCGTCCGCGGATGGCCGTTGAGCAGCCCGGACGCGATGACGGTGCCCGGCGCGACGGCGAGGACCACGAGGATCACGCCGAGGTAGACGGGCAGCGAACCGCGCTGGGTGGCGGCGGTGACGTCGGCCGCGAGGTCGTCCAGCCGGCGCATGGTGCGCCGGTAGGTGACCTCGGCGGAGCGCGGGGACCACAGGAAGTCCTGGGCCTTCTCCACGCGGGCGCGCTGCCAGAAGAGGACGGCGCCGGCGAGCAGCACCAGCACGGTGAGGGCGAGGACCGGCGTGAAGCCGCCCCACAGGGTCAGGTGGCCCGGCTCGCCGCCCGGGTAGCGGTCCGCGTACGGGGCGAGCAGCCGCTCCCCGGTCGCCGGCACGAGCGCCACCGCCAGGCCGAGCACCGCGAGCACGAGGGGCGGGGTGACGAGCAGCCACGGCTGGCGGCGCACCGGCGTCGCGGGCGCGGGCTCCGCCGCGGCGTCGCGGGTCGTGGCCGGGACGCCGGCCGCGGCGACGCCCGGACGCCGCTTGGTGCCGAACGCGCCCCACGCGAACCGCAGGCCGTAGGCGACGGTGAGCGCCGACCCGACGACCACCGCGAGGAGGGCGATCCACTCGACGGCGCCGGCGCCGTGCGTGACGTCGTGCCACAGCCCCTCGAGGGCGGCCTCCTTGGCGACGTACCCGGCGAACGGCGGGAAGCCGATCATCGAGGCCGTGGCGAGCACGCCCGCGACGGCGGTGAACGGCATCGTGCGCCACAGCCCGGACAGCTTGCGCAGGTCGCGGGTGCCGGTGGCGACGTCGACCGCGCCGACGACGAGGAACAGCGCGGCCTTGAACATGGCGTGCGCCCCGAGCATCGCGAGGCCGGCGAGCGCCAGCGCCTTGCTCCCGAGCCCCAGGAGCAGCACGATCAGGCCGAGCTGGGAGACGGTGCCGAACGCGAGGACGAGCTTGAGGTCGTGCTGCCGCAGCGCCTGGTAGCCGCCCAGCAGCAGGGTGCCGCCGCCCAGGACCAGCACCAGCCAGCGCCAGACGGGCAGGTCGGCGAACGCCGGGGCGAAGCGCGCCACGAGGTAGACGCCCGCCTTGACCATGGCCGCCGCGTGCAGGTAGGCGGACACCGGCGTCGGGGCCGCCATCGCCGCGGGGAGCCAGAAGTGGAACGGGATGAGCGCGGACTTCGTGGCGGCGCCCGCGAGGAGGCACACCGCCGCCCAGGTGACCGCGGTGCCCGACGGCGGGTTCGCGACCAGCTCGGAGACCCGCCAGGAGTCGCCCACGACGCCGAGGATGATGAGCCCGACGAGCATGGCCAGGCCGCCCGCCGTCGTCACGACGATCGCCTGCATGGCCGCCCGGCGGGAGGCCTTGCGGTCCGCGTAGTGGCCGATCAGGAGGTAGGAGAAGACGGTGGTGAGCTCCCAGAACACGAACAGGAGCAGCAGGTCGTCGGCGACGACGAGGCCGACCATGGCGGCGGCGAACGCCGTGAGCACGGCGGCGAACCGGCCGAGCCCGAGGGCGTCGCGGGCGAAGTAGGCGGAGCAGTAGAGCAGCACCAGAGCACCGACGCCGCCGACCACGAGCAGCATGAACCACGCGAGCGTGTCGAGCTGCAGGGTGATCGACAGGTGCAGCCCGGGCACCCAGGGGACCTCGGTGGTGGGGAAGTCGCCCGCGGTCACCCGGGGGGTCATCGCCAGCGCGTACGCGGCGGCGGAGGCGGGCCCGAGGGCCAGCAGCCAGAAGGCTCTCCTGCCCACCCACGCCACCAGAGCCGGCGCCGCGAGGGCCAGCAGGAAGGTGAAGAGCAGCACTGAGAGCACAGCACTCCGTCCGGTCGAGGGGCGGGGCGTCGGCTTTACTTTACCGGCATCGGGCGATGGTCCGACCCTGACGAGGTGACAGGTCGGTGTGACCTGGGTCGCTCGACCCCGGGACCGGACGCAGGGACTACAGGTCCTCGGGGGCCAGCAGGAAGTCCGCCTCGTCCGCGATCTCGCCGCCCACGGCGGCGTGGATCGCCACCGCCATCTTCCCGACGAGGTCGGCGGCGCGCCGCCGGGCGACAACGTGCGCCGCCTGCGGGAACTCCTGGTTCGCCTCGAACAGGTCCGGCGGGTCCCAGCGCACGTGGTAGCAGACGGCGCCCGAGGCGGCCCACGGCAGCTCGCGCACCAGCAGGGGCAGGGTCTCGTCGCCGATCACCTCCACGGTGACGGAGCCGTCGAGGCCGAGGTCGGTCGTCAGGCCGTAGGCGTCGAGCACCATCGGCGCCTGCAGCGCCTCGATGTCGACGTCGTCCGCGCGCTCGTGGATCGCCTTGCGCACCTCGGGGTCGAGCGGCTCCCCCGGGTACAGGGGCCGGTCCGCGATCCCGGCGGGCGGGCCCTGGTACGGCTTGCCCTCCGTCGCGAGCCGGACCCGCGGGTGCGTGGCCTGCAGCACACGGTGCGCGGCCTGCGGGTCCAGCCAGATGTCGGAGTAGACGGTGAGGTCGACGGCCCGGTCGGGGTCGGGGGTCAGCACCACTCCCGGGCCCGTCGCGCGCCGGCCACCGTCTGCGTCGTCCCAGGTGCCCGCGACGTCGAGCCGCACCGAGCCGCCGAGACGGCGTGCCGCCTGGAGCAGCCAGGCGACGACCCGCTCCTCCTCGCGGTTCGGCAGCGCCGCGGGGAACGCCCGCCCGAGGCCGTCCCGGTCGCCGCCGAGGCGGGCCGCGTCGTCCCAGCGCTCGCGCGGGCACACGACGTCGAAGACCATCGCGGTGCCACCGGGCAGGCCCGCGTCGACACCCTTGCCCGACGGCGCGTACGGGCCGGAGACGACGCTGTGCCGCGACAGCCGCAGCACGCCCGGCTCCCCCGGGTTCGCCATCCGGCCCACGGGGACGTCCGCGCCGGGCAGGTCCGCGGGGACCACGTCCCAGCGCGTGCCCACGAAGCGCGACATCGCGAGGACCTCGATCTCGTCGACCACGACGTCCGACGGCACACCCAGCAGGTGACGCGCCTGGTGACCCTGTGCCGCCACCTGGGGCAACGGCGGCAGGGCGGGCTGGTTCTGGGCCACTTGGCGGAGCTCCTTCCGGGACCGGGGCGCGCCGGTGCCGGCGCGGCGGGACCGAGCGTAGCGACGTCCCGCCCCGTCGCGGAACGCCCCGTCAGGCGCCCCGGTGCCGCGGCCGCGCGCGGCGCTCAGACGTCGCTCCGGTGGAACGACTGCCACGACCGGCTGGCCGTCGGCCCGCGCTGTCCCTGGTACCGCGAGCCGTACGCGTCCGAGCCGTACGGGTGCTCCGCCGGGGACGACAGGCGGAAGAAGCACATCTGGCCGATCTTCATGCCCGGCCACAGCGTGATCGGCAGCGTCGCGACGTTGCTCAGCTCCAGGGTGACGTGCCCGGAGAAGCCCGGATCGATGAACCCGGCCGTGCTGTGCGTGAGCAGACCCAGCCGGCCCAGCGACGACTTGCCCTCCAGCCGCGCGGCGACGTCGTCCGGCAGCGTGACCGACTCGAACGTGGAGCCCAGCACGAACTCGCCCGGGTGCAGCACGAACGGCTCGTCGGGTGACACCTCGACGAGCCGCGTGAGCTCGGGCTGCTCCTGCGACGGGTCGATGAACGGGTACTTGTGGTTGTCGAACAGCCGGAAGTACCGGTCGAGGCGGACGTCGATGCTGGAGGGCTGGAGCATCGCCGGGTCGTAGGGGTCGAGGACGACCCGCCCGGCGTCGAGCTCGGCCCGGATGTCGCGGTCGGAGAGCAGCACGGGGACACGGTAGTCGGGTCGGCGGGCGCGTGCCCCGTCGTCCCGATGACGGGGCACGCCGCGTCGTCGTGTACCCTGGGTGCCGCGCATGCCGCGGGATCCGACCCCGGCACTCTTCGGTACCTCGCATCGAAGCCAGGTCCGCGCGCAGACGGCAGTCCCGCCGTCGACGACGATCTCCGCCCGACGAACCGAACACCGACGTCACGCGGAGCGAGAGCAGAGCAGAGAGCATCACTTCTTCCACCATCGCCAGGCCCCCGTCCGCATCCGCGGCAGAGGGCAGCACCCGACCTACCCCCGTGTGGCGCCGGGCCGACGACGACCTGTGGGTCGCGACGGTCGACGGCGAGTACGGGGGCATGATCACCCGACTCCCGGACGGCTACCACGTGCACGACCGCTTCTCGCGGCCCGTCGCCGTCGTCCCCACGCTTGCCCAGGCGACGGGGCTCCACGCCCCGTCCCGCCACGGCACCCCGCGCGCTCGCCGAGCCCGCGCCCACACCGTCCGCACCCGTCCGGGTGCGACGACCGGACCCCGGTTCGCGGGTCCGTCGCATCAACGAGAGAAGACACCATGACCACCGGAACTGTGAAGTGGTTCAACGAGGAGAAGGGGTTCGGCTTCATCGCCCCCTCCGACGGCACCGCCGACGTGTTCGCGCACTACAGCGCGATCTCGGCCAGCGGCTTCCGTACCCTCGCCGAGGGCCAGCAGGTCGAGTTCGAGGTCACCCAGGGCCCCAAGGGTCTCCAGGCCTCGGACATCCGTCCGCTCTGACGCCGCCGCCGGCACGCCGTCCGCGGCGTGCCGGCCACCGGTTCGGAGCATCACCCCCGGTTGGGTATGATCGGGGCGCGCACACCGTCAGGTGCTGCTACGCGGGTGTAGTTCAATGGTAGAACTTCAGCTTCCCAAGCTGACAGCGCGGGTTCGATTCCCGTCACCCGCTCCATCACGAGGCCCGGACCGTTCGGTCCGGGCCTTCGTCGTCCCCGGACCGAGCGCGGGGTGCCGCGCCGACGGGACGACGACGGCCGGCGCCGATACGTTCGCGGGCATGAGCCTCGCGTCCCGGCTGCTGCGCACCCGCTGGTTCGTCCGCGCACCGATCGGGATGTTCCGTGCGGGTCTCGGCTTCCTCGCCGGGGGCCGGTTGCTGATGATGCAGCACCGCGGACGCCGCAGCGGGGAGCGGCGGTACGTCGTGCTCGAGGTCGTCGCGCGGCCGGGGCCGGACCGCGCCGTCGTCGTCGCCGGGCTCGGGCCGCGGTCGCAGTGGTTCCGCAACGTGCGGGCCGACCCGCGCGTGCTCGTGTCGATCGGCACGCGGCTCGACGTCCGGTCCCGCGCCGTCGTGCTCGCCCCGGACGAGGGCGCCGCGATCCTGCGCGCGTACACCGCCGCGCACCCCGGCCCGTGGGCGACGCTCGGCCCGGTCCTCGCCGAGTGGGCCGAGCCCCTCGCCCGCGAGCGGGGCGAGACGGACTGGCTCCGGGTCGTGCCGGTGGTCGAGCTGCGCCTCGGGTGAGCGCCCCGGGCGACGATTTCACCCGCCGGCCGGCCCACGTCACCCCCGCTCCGGTGGGCGGCACCGCAGGGTGGGTGCCTACGCTTCTGGGGCCGATCGCGCCCTCCCGGCGCGCATCCGGAGCCCAGGGGGAACCATGCAGGCACGCGCGACCACCGTCGTCGCTCTCGTCACCGCCGCGCTGCTCGCGGAGCCGCTCGCGGCCGTCGGCGCCCCGGCCGCGTCGGGCGCCGTCCCGAGCGCCGTCGCCCACGCCCCCGCCCAGGCCCTCCCCCAGGCCCCCGGCATCGACGACACGGTGCCGGACGACGTGGTCGACGACACGGTCCGCTGGCAGTCGTCCGTCACCCGGCCGGACCTCGCGCGTACCGCCGCCGCCCAGACGGACCGCAGGGTGCACCGGGTGGACGTCGCGGTCGCGACGCCGCGCTGGATGTCGAAGACCCGGGCGTCGCGGCTGATCCGGGACGCCGACGTCGACGCCCTGCTCGCCAAGGTGTCGACGTACTGGTCGACGCAGTCGGGCGGGCGGGTCCGGTTCGTGCGCTCCTCGGCCGTGAAGCGCGTCGAGACCGGCGACGGCCGGTGCACCACGACCGGTCGCATCCTCACGCAGGTGAAGCGCGGCGGCCGCGCGCACTACGGCGCCGACTGGATGGACTCCACGACGCGCGGCCCGGGCACGCGCGAGCACCTCGTGGTGCTCTTCCCGTACCTGCGGGGCGACTACCCCGGCGGCCCGCGCGAGTCGGAGACGTGCGGCGGCACGCTCGGGCTCGGCTCGCTGCCGAGCAAGGCGAGCCGGGACAACCCCGGCGGCTGGTCGTTCTCCCTGTTCGGCGGCCCGGGCGGCGCGACCCGCAGCTCCCGGTTCACGCACCCTCAGTACCGGACGGCGGTGTCCACGCTGGCGCACGAGCTCGGCCACAACATGGGCCTGGAGCACTCGGGCGTCGGCTGGTGCACGGGGAGCGTCCCGGACCGGACCTTCACGTCCTCCCGCTGCGGCGCGGTCGAGGGGCTCGACCCGATGGACCTCATGGGCGCCGACTTCGCCGCGGTCGGCACCGCCCCGCTGTCCGGCGCCCAGAAGAAGCGCCTCGGCGTGCTCCCGGCGTCCGACGTCGTGACCGTCACGAAGAAGGGCGGCGCCCGCACCGTCACGCTCGACGCCCGGCACCGGACCACCAGCCGCCCCACCCTGCTGCGCGCCGTCGACCCGAAGACGGGGCAGTACTACTACGTGGAGCTCCGGCGCCCGTCCGGGGCCACGTACCGGCGCCTCGGCGGCATGCCGTGGCGGGCGGCGGGCAACTACACGGTCTCGTACGGCGTCACGGTGAGCCGTCTCGGGTGGCGGGGCTCGACCTGGGCCTATCCCGGCGAGCACCTGATCGTGCCGATGGGCAAGGAGTCCGCCCGGCGGTCGAACCTGCGCGAGGGGTCGTCGTTCACGACCCGCTCCGGCGCGATGCGGCTCACCGTGCGCTCCACGTCCGCCGGCGTCGCCACCGTCCGGGTGACGTTCCCCCGGACCTGAACCGCGCCGTCAGCGCCGGGTGCGCGGGCGCAGCCGCACGTCGGGCAGCACCGGCGCGCGCAGCGGCCCGCTCGCGTAGCCGTGCACCTCGCCGAACCGGCGGCCCGCGGCGCCGTCGGCGTACCGCGTCGGGGTGCCCTCGCCCGAGTCGGCGACCTGCGCCATCCAGTCCGCGCGGGCCCGCGCCACGTCGTCGTGCGTGCGCCCCACGAAGTTCCACCACATGACGACGTCCTCGGTGAACGGCTCCCCGCCGATGAGGACGGCGCGCACGGGCGAGGCGCCCGCCGTCACGACGAGCCGGTCGCGGCCGGGGGCCACGTAGCCGAGCTCGGCGGGCGGTACGACCTCGCCCTCGAGGCGGGCGTCACCGGCGTCGACGAGCAGGGCGTGCTCGAAGCCCGGGGCGGTCCCCAGCGTGACGCTCCCGCCCGCGGGCAGGTCGAGCTGGGCGCCGACGAGCGGCGTGTACGTGCGGGCCGGGGACACGAGCCGCTCCCCCGCGACCTCGAGCTCGCCCATGAACACCTGCACGCGCGCGCCGTCCGCGGTCGCCACGGGCAGGTCGCCGTGGTGCTCGAAGTGCGGCTCGGACGTGCGGTCGGCCTCGGGCAGCACCGTCCACAGCTGGACGCCGTGCAGCCGAGGCGGGCGCCCCTCGGCGGGCGACTCCTCCGAGTGCGAGATGCCGACGCCCGCGGTCATGAGGTTGAGCTCCCCGGGCCGCACCGTCTGCAGGGACCCCACCGAGTCGCGGTGCAGGATCTCGCCCGCGAACAGCCACGAGACGGTCTGCAGCCCGATGTGCGGGTGCGGCGGCACCTGCATCCCCGTCGACGTCGACACGTCGTCCGGCCCGTAGTGGTCGCAGAAGCACCAGGCACCCACGAGGGACCGCTGCCGCTGCGGGATGGTGCGCCGCACGTTCATCGCGCGGGGACCGCCGAGGGGGACGTCGCGGGCGGTCAGCAGCTCGACGCCGGCCGGGCGGTCGCCGGCGGTGCAGGTGCGCTCGGCGGGACGCGTCTCGAGGTTGCTCATGGCCCGAGCGTAGGCCGCGCGGTGCGGCCGGCGAACCCAGGACCCGGGAAATGCCGAGGCCCCCCGGGGCGGCCGGGGGGCCTCGGAGAGAACCGCGTACCCCTGATCGACGGTCCCGGGGACCAGGGGTGCCGTGGCGACGTCACGACCCCGACCGCTCGCCGTGTCCCGTCGAGGCCTGGTGCGTCGTCGCCTCTGCAGAACCCGTTCTCCACGAACAGCCGGACGCGGGTGGTCTTCCGGCCCCGTACAGGCACCTGTGTCGTCACCCACAACCCGCACCGCGGTACGGGACGGCCCGTCGTTCTCCGGTCGACCGTGTCCCGTGGAGCGGGCAGGCGGCCGCCCTCTCGGGTGATCGTCGACCCGATCTCCGCAAGACCGGTACGCACGTTTCTAGACCTGCTACGGGTGCGGTGCAAGGGGTGTGGAGCAGGTTTTCCGGGTGGATCCTCCGGCCACAGGCTCGTCCACAGGGCGACCCGCGGAATCCCCACGTCACCCACAGCCCTGTGGAAGAAATTTGTGGACGACGCGCCGGGCGCGACACGCCCCACCCGCCCGCCGGGTCACCGCGCCGCCCGCGACAGGCCCGGCGCCGCCCCGCCCGGCTCGACCCACGATCCGCAGGATCTCGCGGTTCCCGCGGGGGTTCGGTCCGTCCGGCCCCGCACCTCCGCACGACCCGACGTGAGCCCACCGCACACCGTTCCACGGTGGAACGTCGCAGGTGAGGGACCACGGGAAGGCGGTCACCGTCCACCCCGCCCTGTGGACAGCGGCTGTGGACAGCGGCTGTGGACGGCGCTCCTCACACCCAGGCGCGCGACCCCGGGGTCGGGCTCGCGCGGCGCAGCTCCAGCTCACGGGCCGTCACCTCGAACCCCGCGTCGTCGAGGACGGCGCCGCCGGCCCGGCCGAGCAGCAGGGTCGCGACCCTCGCCAGCAGGGCCCGCGCCCGGTCCCGGGCGATGACGTGCAGGCCCGACGGGTCGGAGACCTGGAGCTCGTACGGGTCCTGCGGCCGCCACTCCAGGCGGACGACGGTCGCGGGAGCCCCGTCGGGCCACGACCGGGTCTCGAGCGCGCGCGGCAGCCCGCCCGCCGCCTCCTGGGTGACCACCAGGTCGCCGTCGTACGCGGTCCGGGCCAGCACCCGGTGGCCGGGGCCGCCCGGCACGGCCGCGAGCGTGGCGGTGGCGACCACGGCCCGCACCACCTCGAGCAGCTCCCCGGCGGGCACCGGCCGCGCCGGCCGGACCGAGAGGTCGACGGAGGCGCCGGGGTCGGGGCGCAGCACCTGCCGTCCGTCGGCGAGCAGGAGCCCCGAGGTGCGCCGGGCCACCGCGACCGCCCAGCCGACGAGCCGCAGCTCCTCCCCCACGGGCAGCGCCGCGGCGAACGCCCGTGCGATCCCGTCGCGGTCGTCGTGCACGGCGGGTCGGCCGCCCCGGACGTCGAGCGCGCCGTCCGCGCGGCCCAGCGCCCAGGCCTCCGCCGGGTGCGCGCACCCCAGCGCCGCCGCCGCGTCGGCGTCGAGCGGGAAGGGCCCCGTGGCGCGGTGCTCCTCGCCGAGCCGCAGCACGCCGGCGGCGGGCCGGGCCGCGGCCCGCACGCCGTGGAACCGCGCCCCGCCCGCGGGCCGGGCGGGCGCCGCGGTGGACGGTTCGCTCAGCCAGCGGACGTCGTCGAACCAGGCCGCCGCCAACCCGGGCAGGTCGTGGCTCGGCCCGACGCCGTCGTCGGCCGGGCGCGGCACGACGAGCACGTGGTCGGAGGTGTGCTCCGCGGGGACGAGCGCCGGGACGGAGGCCATGGCGCGGACCGTACCGGTCGCACCGTCACCCCCGTGTCACGACCGTGTTGCGAACGTGTGACCTGCGGAGACGCGCGGGCGGTGCCGTCCGTCAGGCGCGCACGTCGTGCAGGTGGTGCACCACGTCGTGCAGGAAGTACCGCCCCAGCGTGCGGACGGTGAAGACCGAGCCGTTGGACCGGCGGCCGGTGCGCTCCGCCTCGCCGGGCGCGACGGCGTCGAACGCCGCGGCGACGGCCGCGCCGTCGGCGTCGAGCTCGGCGACCAGGGTCGCGACGTCCTGGTGGGCGTAGTCGCCCTCGAGCGCCGCGACGTCCTGGTCCCAGTTCGCGAACGCCGGGTCGTCCTCGGCGAGCATCAGCGCGAGGCGCTCGTCGAAGATCCGGAAGACGTCGCGCACGTGGGCGCCGTACTCGAGCGTGGACCACACGTCGGGACGGGGCCGCTCGGCGACGTCGGGGCGGCCGAGGGCGGCGCGCCAGCGGGGCAGCGTCCCGCGCACGGCCTGGCCGACGTCCGACGGCTCCACGCCCGCGGCCGAGAAGCCGCACTCGGGACAGGGGCGCTCGAGCACCCAGGTCCAGTCCTTGGTGTCCGGGACGATGCCGTCCGGCTGTGCGGTGGGGTCGGTCACACCGGAACCCTAGCGTCCCGAGGTGCTGACAACGGATGCCTATGATGTCAGCATGCCCAAGATCATCGGGAAGAGCCTGCACGAGCACCGCCAGATGACCCGGCACAAGCTGTTCACCGCCCTCTCGACGCTGATGTCCGAGCGGGGGTTCGACTCCGTGACGCTGGCCGACATCGCGACGGCGGCCGGCGTCGGTCGCACCGCGGTCTACAACCACTTCCCCGACAAGGAAGCGCTGCTGCTGGGGTTCATCACCCACGAGACCGAGCAGTACGCACAAACCCTGGAGCGGGCACTCGCCGAGGTGGACGATCCGGTCGAACAGCTCCGGACGTACATCCGCCAGCAGGCCCAGCTCACCCGCGTCTTCCACCTCGCCCCCGGCCCGGACCTGCGCACCGTGCTGTCGCGCACCACGCAGGCGCGGCTCCGCGAGCACGCGGAGATCGTGGAGTCGATCCTCAAGCGCATCCTGCGCGCGGGGATCGCGGAGGGAGAGTTCCCCGAGCAGGACATCGAACCGACCGTGCAGCTGGTCAACGCGTGCCTGTCGGGCCGGCTCATCCCGGACGACCCCGCCGCGCGCGAGCGCGCGATCCGCGCCACCGAGGCGTTCGTGCTGCGCGCCGTCGGCGCCCGCGTCGCCGCGGCCTGAGAGCTCCGCCCGGCCGCCGTCCCCCGCCTGCCCGGCGGCCTACCAGGCGTCGGCGGGCAGGTGGTGGTGCTCCGGCGGGGGCGGCTGGTACGGCTCCGGCACCGGCGCGAGGTGCGCCCGCGCGAACTTCAGCGCCGCCTGCAGGTCGGCGTGCCGCTCGCTCGCGGTGCGCGCCTTGCGCGTCGAGATCTCGACGACGACGTCGCCCGCGTAGTCGCGTCGCGCCAGCTCCTCCAGCACCTTGTCGCACGCCATGTCGCCGCGGCCGGGCACCATGTGCTCGTCGCGGCCCGACGCCGTCCCGTCGGCGAGGTGCACGTGCCGCAGCTTGTCGCCGAAGCCGTGCACCAGCGCCAGCCCGTCCTGGTGGGCGATCGCCGCATGGGAGAGGTCGAGGGTCACGGCGTCGTAGTCGTGGTCCGCGGGGTCCCATCCGGGCAGGTAGGCCTTGAGCTCCCGGTCGCCGCGGGAGCGCGGCTTCCACGGGTACATGTTCTCCACGGCGACGGTGACGCCGTCGGCCTCGTGGACGCTGGCCTCGTTGAGCTCGTGGACGAGGTCCTGGAACTGCCGTGCGTACTTGTACTGCCACCGGAACGGCGGGTGCACCACGACGGTCGGGGCCCCGAGCTCGCCCGCCATGTCGACGGCGCGGCGCAGCTTGTCGGCCGGCGACCGGCCCCACACCCGCTGGCTGACCAGGAGCGTCGGGGCGTGCACGGAGCGGATCGGCATGCCGTGCTCGTCGGAGAGGCGCCGCAGCGCCGCGGGGTCCTGCGTGGCGGGGTCGGACCACACCATGACCTCGACGCCGTCGTACCCGAGCTCGGCCGCGACCTCGAACGCGAACGCCGCGCGACGTGGGTACACCGAGGCGGTCGACAGCGTCACGGGGACTGCCTGTGCTTCGCGCGGTTCGGCCATGCTCCGCACGATAGCCGCCGCAACTGGACGGAGGCTGACAAGCGGCTGTCCCCCGCCCGCGCGCACGACGACCGATAGGGTCGCGGCATGGTGCGTGCGGTGGTGTTCGACGTCGGCGAGACCCTCATCGACGAGACCCGGATCTGGACCCGCTGGGCCGACCGCCTGGGGGTGCCCGCACTGACGTTCCTGGGGATCCTCGGCGGGTGCGCGGCCCTCGACCTGTCGCACCGGCACGCGTTCGAGATGGTGCGACCGGACCTCGACGTCCCCGCCGAGATCGAGCGGTGGGCGACGGACGACCCGACCGGCCTGCGGGAGAACTTCGACGCCGACGACCTCTACCCCGACGTGCGCGAGGCGCTGGCCGCGCTGCGCGCCGCCGGGCTCGCCGTCGTCGTCGCGGGGAACCAGCCGCCCCAGGCGCGCGCCGCGCTCGAGGCGATGGACCTGCCCGTCGACGCGATCCGCACCTCCGACGAGTGGGGCGTGCAGAAGCCCGAACCGGAGTTCTTCGCGAAGGTCGCCGAGCTCACCGGCGTGCCCGCCACCGAGATCGCGTACGTCGGCGACCGGCTCGACAACGACGTCCTGCCCGCCGCCGACGCCGGGATGGTGCCGATCCTGGTCCGGCGCGGCCCGTGGGGCTTCCTGCACGCCGAGCGCCCCGAGGCGGCGCGCGCGACCGTCGTCGACTCCCTCCTCGAGCTGCCCGCGCTCCTCGCGGGCTGAGCAGCCGCTACGCTCGCGCGCGTGCTCACCAAGACGGCGGTCTCCGACGCACAGGTCGTCGCGCTGCTCGCGCCGCTCGGCGTCGTGCGACGCGTCATCCCGCTGAGCGGCGGCCTGTTCGCGAGCGTGCTGCGCGCGGACCTCGCCGACGGGCGGACGGTGGTGGTCAAGGTGACCGGCGCGGACACGTCCCGCCTGCTGCGCTACGAGCACGGCGTGCTCGGCACGGAGGCGGCGGTCGACCGGGTGGCCCACGCCGCCGGGCTGCCCGTGCCGCGGGTGCTGCACCTCGACACGACCCGCGCCCACGTGGACGGCGACGCCCTCGTCACGACCTTCCTCGACGGCGACCTGTGGAGCACCCTCGAGCTGGACGGGGCGACCGCCGGCCGGGCCCGCCGCTCGTTGGGCGCCCTCATGGCCCGGCTGCACCGCCTCGCCCGCGACGACGACGCCCGCGACCGGTTCGGGTACCCGGCACCCGAGTCGGGGCTCGCCGCCGCCACCTGGCCGGAGGCGTTCGCCGGGATGGTGCGCGCCGCCCTCGACGACGCCGCCCGCTGGGGCGTCGACCTGCCCGCCGGCCGCCTCGTGGCCGCCGTCGAGCGGCACCACGACCTGCTCGCCGCCGTCACGACGCCGCGGCTCGTGCACGCCGACCTGTGGCCGGGCAACCTCCTGCTCGACCCCGTCGACCGCACGGTGGTCGGGGCGATCGACGCCGAGCGGGCGCTGTGGGGCGACCCCCTGTTCGAGCTGGTCGGCGCCGACCAGCTCGGCGCCGGCGCGGTGGACGCGGACCTGCTCGCCGGGTACCGGGACGCCGGCGGGGACCTGGGCGTCGGCGACGGCACGCCCGGGTCGGGCGACCCCGACGCCTGGCAGCGCCTGCGGCTCTACCGGGCGTACTTCGCCTGCCTCCTGGTCGTGGAGATCGTGCCCCGCGCGTACGAGGGCGACTGGGTGGCCGGGTACGTGCGCACCGCACGCGCCAACCTCCAGCGGGTGCTGGACGAGCTGGACGCCTGACGCGTCAGCCGGTCCAGCCGAGCCGGCCGAGGGCGTTGAGGGCGAGCAGCACGCCCAGGATCCCGAGCGCCCACCCCGTGAGCTCGGCGGCGTTCCTCGACAGCCACCTCTCCAGCCGTGCCAGCAACGGCTCGACGAACCGTGCGGCGACGAGCCGCCCGCCCAGCAGCAGCAGCGCCGGCAGCACCATGACCACGCAGTACGCGGCGAGGACGCCGACGCTCGTGCCGGTGCCCAGGTCCGACGTCGTGATGAGGCCGATCGCCGCCAGGTACGGCAGCATCGTGCCGACCTCGAGCGCCACCGCGCCGAGCGCCAGACCCAGCAGCGGCAGCAGCGACGCGTGCGGCGCCGCGACCGTCGACGTCGGGGTCGTGCCGGGCAGCAGGCCCGGCACGGGGCCGCCGGGCGTCGTCGTCCCCGCCTCGATGCCCATCGCCCGCGCCCGCCAGCGCACCAGCCGCCCGGGCTTCGCGCCCTGGCGCGCGGCCCGGGCCTCGGCCTTCTTGCCGTCGAAGCGCCAGCTGATGGCGAACAGGAAGACGCCGAGGGCGAGCTGCAGCAGCATCGCCGGCCGCGAGTCCAGCGCGTCGCCGTACCGGTCCAGCAGGGCGCCCGCGCCGAGCATCACCGCGATCCCCACGGCGAGGTAGAAGCCGGCGACGGTGCCGAGGTAGGCGAGCAGCCGCGCCGGGCGGGGGCGGCCGGGCGCCATGAGCAGCCACACGGGGATGAGCAGGGTGCCGAAGCTGGTCGAGTCGATCAGCGCCAGCACGACCAGCGCTCCCGCGAGCACGCCGAGGCCCGCGCCTTCCAGCCCGCCGACGTCGATGAGGTCCATGCCGACGATCCTCGCGGCGCGGCACGGATGCCGTCGTCGCCCGAACGACTGATCCTGCACCGTGGTGGGACACGCGGCACGGGTACACCCTTCGACCGATCCGCCGCGGGACGCCCTGTGCTGGGATGGTGCGGTGACGACCGACCGCCCCGCCCCCACCCTCCTCGGGAGGCTCGTGCGGGTGTGGGGCGGCGACGACCGGCGCGGCGACGTCACGACCGCGGTGACGCTGTTCCTCCTCGGCTGGCTGTTCCTCGAGGTCGGGCTCGTCGACCTCTACACCTGGGACCCGCCCCTGACGGCCCGGGCCGAGCCCTGGTGGCGGGTGGCGCTCCTGGCGGTCGGCTGCGCGTTCACCCTCGCCAAGCGGTCGCGGCCGATGCTGGCGCTCGCGGGCGGCGCCGTCGTGACGGCGGTCGACGTCCTGTGGGGCGGCAGCCTCGCGATCATGCTCGTGTTCTGGGACCTGCTGTACGCGGCCGCGCTGTGGACGGGCCCGACGGCGCGACGTTGGCTGTGGAGCACGGCGCTCGTGCTGGCGGTGGGCGGTGCGATCGCGGTCGGCGAGGTGACCCGGGACGCGCGGATGTTCGTCTACGCGGGCCTGCAGTTCGGCGCGATCCTGCTGGTGCCGATGTGGTGGGCCGACAACGTGCGGCAGAAGTCCGAGCTCGCGGCGGTGGAGCGCGCACGGGCCGACGAGGCCGCCCGGGCGGCGGAGCTGGAGCGCAAGCGCGCCTCGGACCTCGAACGGATCGCCGAGCTCGACCGGCACGAGGCCGTGCGGGCGGAGCGGGCCGCGATGGCGCGCGACCTGCACGACGTCATCGCCTCGCACCTGTCGACGATCGCGATCCACTCCGGCGCCGCCCTGGCCGTCCCGCCGGACGTCGCACGCGACCGCGGAGCGCTGGAGCAGGTGCGGGCGAGCGCGGTCGCGTCGCTCACGGAGATGCGGTCCATGATCGAGCTGCTGCGCGCCGACTCGGCGCGCGACCCGCTCGCCGCCCCCGGGCGGCTCGACCGCCTGGACGACCTGCTCGACCTCGCCCGGGCGGGCGGCACGGTCGTGACGGCCGACGACCCGGACGGGGTCGCCCGCGCCGAGCTGCCCGCCGCCGTCGGGCACGCCCTGTACCGGATCGCGCAGGAGTCGCTCACCAACGCCCGCAAGCACGCGCCCGGGGCGCCGGTGACGGTGCGCCTGACCCGCGAGCCCCGGCCCCGCGGCGGTGCGGTGGCGCTGGAGGTGCGGAACGCGGCTCCGCCGACGGGGCAGGGTTCGCCCGCCGGCGCGGCCGGGCTGCCGCTCAGCGCCGGGACGGGCATGCTCACGATGCGCGAGCGTGCGGAGGCGCTCGGCGGCACCTTCGAGGCCGCCGCGACGGACGACGGCGGGTGGGCCGTGCGCGCGCGGGTGCCGGCCGGTGCGGAGAACGGCCGAGAGAGCGGGGGAACCAGGGGATGACGACGCCAGCGACCCGGGACGGCGCGGCAGGCGGCACGGCGGGCGGCACGGCAGGTGGCACGGTCCGCGTGCTGATCGCGGACGACCACGCCGCGATCCGCGCCGGGCTGCGGATGCTCCTGGACGCGGCGGACGACGTCGAGGTGGTGGGCGAGGCGGCCGACGGAGACGCCGCGGTGACGAACGCCCGCGCGCTGCGCCCCGACGTCGTGCTCATGGACCTGCGCATGCCGGGGACGGACGGCATCGCCGCCACGCGCGCCATCGCCGCCCAGGGCCTCGCGGACGTCCTGGTGCTCACCACGTTCGACCTGGACGAGTACGTGGACGGCGCGCTGCGCGCGGGCGCCGCCGGGTTCCTGCTCAAGACGGCGGAGCCCGCCGCGCTGCTCGACGCCGTGCGCCGCGTCGCGGCCGGCGACGGTGTCCTCGCGCCCGAGGTCACCCGCCGCGTGCTCGCCCAGCTGTCGGGGACCGGCGTCGCGCCGGCCGCCATGCCCGCCGCCGCCGGGCCGCCGAGCCTCGTGGACCCCCGGCTCGGGGACCTCACGCCGCGCGAGGTCGACGTGCTGGGCGCCCTGGGCCGAGGGCTGTCCAACCAGGGCATCGCGGACGAGCTGGTGATCACGGAGGCGACGGCCAAGACCCACGTGTCGCGCGTGCTCGCGAAGCTGGGCGTGGTGTCGCGGATGCAGGCGGCGATCGTCGCGCGGGACGTCGGCCTGGCCTGACGCCGACCTGACACCTCTGTTGACAGTGCCGCAACCGGCAACGCGATCACCGCGACGACACGCCGCTCGACACGCCGACGCGTCAGCCGACCGGGGCGAGGCCCGGGCTGCGCACCACCCGCGCGGCGTGGGCCGCGGCCGCGGCGAGCGCCTCGGCGAGGTCCGCCCCGCCCAGGTGGGCGTCGAGGAAGCCGGCGAAGAACCCGTCGCCCGCGCCGTTGGTGTCCACGACGTCGTCCACCAGTTCGGCGGGGACGTCCACGAAGCCGTCGGCGGTGAGGGCCGTGGCGCCGCGGGCGCCGTGCGTGCACACCACCAGCCGGGCCCCGGCGTCGAGCCGCTCGGCCATGAAGGCGCGGTGGTCGGGAAGCCGGTCGGAGCTGAGGAACACGTGCGTGCCGGCGTCGGCCCACGGGCGGTGGAACGCGGTGGCTCCGTCGTAGTCGTGCAGGTCCACCCACACGTCGCGGCCCCGCTCGGCGGCCGCGACCAGGACCGGGACGGAGTGCGCCGCGAGGTCGACGACGACGGCCGCGGCGGCGTCCACCGCCGCGAGCGCCGCGTCCCAGCCGGGCCCTGTGGCGGCGACCTCTCCGGGCGCGCGCAGGTAGACGGACAGCCGGCCGCCGCCGGTGTCCATGAGGTTGAGGTGGCTCTCGGTGCGCCCGTCCGGGGACGGTTCCGCGAGCACGCGCACCCCGGCGTCGTCGAGCACCGCGCGCACGCGGGCGCCCTCGTCGTCGTCCCCGAGCACCGTGCGCAGCACGACGCCGCGCCCCAGGCTCGCCAGGTTGAGCGCCTTGCCGGCCGAGGTGCCGCCGACCGTGTCGTACGCGCCGCGCGCGAACACGGTGTGGGGCGTGGGATCGGGCAGCGCGTCGAGGTGCACGATCCGGTTCCAGGACGCGGGGCCGGCGACGAGGACGTCGGCGGTGCTCGGTGTGGTGCTCGGTGTGGCGCTCGGTGTGGTGCTCGGTGTGGTCACGACCGGCACCCTAGGGTGCCGCGGCCTCGGCCCGCGTCAGCCGCGCAGCGGCAGGCTGAGCGTCGCGTCGCCGTCGGGCGTGACGCGCACGGGCACGCCCCAGTCCTGCTGCGCCAGGTGGCAGGCGGGGAAGACGTCGGGGTCGGGCTCGCCGTCCGGGCCGAGAGGGACGACGTCGCACGACGCCGCCTTCGCGGTCACGTGCAGCACGCCCTCGGCGACGTCCGGGTTCAGCACCAGCACCCGGTCCAGGTCGGTCCCGTCGCCCGCGCCGTCGAGCAGCAGCTCGGGCGGGGTGGCGCTGACGCGCAGCTCGGTGGACGGGCCCCAGCGGACGTCGAGTTTCTGGCCCGGGGCGGGCACGAACGGCACGTCCAGGCGCAGCTCGCCGGGCGCGACCTCCGTCGCCGGGCGCGCCACCCGGTGCGCACCGCCGTCGAGCACCTGGCCCGCGACGTCGGCGGGCAGCGCGACCCGGGTCAGCCGGTGCGCGGCGGACTCCACGACGAGCAGGTGGACCGCGTCGTCGGACGTCTCGACGAGCACGTCGCTCGGCTCCGCGAGGCCGGTGGCGAGCGTCGTCACGGTCTCCGCCGCCGGGTCGTACCGGCGGAGAGCGCCGTTGTACGTGTCGGCGACGACGACGCTGCCGTCGGGGAGCGACGCCACGCCCAGCGGGTGCTGCAGCAGCGCCTCGCCGGCCGCGCCGTCGCGGTGGCCGAAGTCGAACAGCCCCTGCCCGACGGCCGTGCTCACGGCGACCGTCCCGTCCGCGGCGGGCACGACGCGGCGCAGGGCCGACGTCTCGGCATCGGCGAGCCAGAGCGCGTCGGCGGCGTCGGGGCCGCTCGCGGCGGCCAGACCGGACGGCTGCGCGAACCACGCGTCGGCGCCCGGCCCGTCCTCCAGCCCCTCGTTCATCGTGCCGGCGAGCAGCCGGATCGAGCCGTGACCGTCGCTCGCCACCGGGTCGAACGCCCACAGCGTGTGGTTCCCGGCCATCGCGACGACGAACGCGCCGAGGCGCGGCGACCACGCGACGTCCCACGGGGAGCTGAGGCGCACGGCGGCCGCGGGGTAGGTCGCGGCCGGGTCGAACGCGTCGGTCGACCCGACGACGTTCTCCTGCCCGCCCACCATGAACTGCTCGCCCGTGCCGGCCACCGTCCGCACGCGCCCGGTCGCCAGGTCGACGCCGCGCAGCGCGTGGTTCACCGTGTCGGCGACGAGCACGTCGTACCCGAGCGCCGGGCGCAGCTCGTCCGGCACGCGGCACAGACCGTTCGGCTCGCTGAACCGCGCCTCGTCGGGGGCCGCGTCGCCGCGGGAGTCGGCGAGCCCGCGCTCGCCGGAGCCGATGCGCCGCACCAGGGTCTCGCCGTCGGGCGCGAGCTCCGCCAGCGAGTGGTGCCCGGCGTCGGCCACGAGCAGGTTCCCGGACGGCAGCGCGACCGCCTTGGCCGGGAAGCGCAGCGTGCCCGACGTCGGCTCGGGCGGCACGTACGGCCCGTCGCCGCGGTGCAGCGTGCCCTTCGCGTCGTGCTCGGCGACCAGCTCGTCCACGATCGCCTCGATCGCCGACGCGTGCCCCTCCCCCGCCATCTGCGCCACGACGTACCCCTCCGGGTCGACGACGACGAGCGTCGGCCAGGCCCGGGCCGTGTACGCGCCCCACGTGACCAGCTCCGGGTCGTCGAGCACCGGGTGGTGCACCTCGTACCGCTCGACGGCGGCGGCCAGCGCGTCCGGGTCCGCCTCGTGCGCGAACTTGGGCGAGTGCACGCCCACGATCACCAGCTCGTCGCGGTGCCGCTCCTCCAGCTCGCGCAGCTCGTCCAGCACGTGCAGGCAGTTGATGCAGCAGAAGGTCCAGAAGTCGAGGACGACGACCTTGCCGCGCAGGTCGGCCAGCGTGACGTCGCGGCCGCCGGTGTTGAGCCAGCCGCGGCCGACCAGCTCGGAGGCACGGACGCGGGGCAGTCGGGAGGAGCTCACCGATCCATTCTGCGGGATCGGCCGGGTTCACCCGTGTCACGGCGGCCCGGCGACCGGGACGGCCGCCACACTGTGCCCATGACCGACGACTCCGGCGCGCCCGCTGCAGCTCCCGTCCCCGCCGCCGGCGGTTCCGTCGACCCCGAGTTCCCGCCCCGCAAGCCGTCCGCCACGGCGCTGGTGGTGGGGATCGTCCTGCTGGTCGTCGGGCTGGTCCTGTTCCAGGCGGGCCAGCAGATGTTCGTCGACGGGATGGTCGTCCTGGAGGACGGGCAGCCCCCGAGCGGCGACGTGCCGTACTACCTCGGCCTGATCACCGCGGCGGTCGGCCTGGTCGTCGTCCTCGCCGAGGTCTGGCGACTCGCCAAGCAGCTCGACGTCGTCTACAACCGGGCGATCGGCGCTCCCCCGGGCGGCGAGTGACGAGCCGCGGTGACGATCGCCCGTGACGCCGCTCAGGCGGCGTCCGGCAGCTCGACGGCGTTGGCCGCCCTGTGGATGGGCGCCGTCATCGCGGCCATTATGCGGTCCTTGCCGGGCAGCCTGTCCATGACCCGCAGCATCGCGAGCGAGGCGCGCACCTGCCCACGGGTGGCGACCACCATCCGTTTGATGTTCGCCGGTCCGAGCGCCTGGTTCGCCGCCACGAACGGGCGCATCCGGCGCTCGTAGTCCGCGAACGCGGCGGCGGGGTCGTCGTGCGCGTCGAGGGCGGCGGCCAGCACGTACGCGCCGACGAGCGCCAGGCTCGTGCCCTGCCCGGACGCCGCCGAGGCGCAGTACGCGGCGTCGCCGAGCAGCACGGTGCGGCCGGCCGACCACCGCTCGGCGCGCACCTGGCTGAGGGAGTCGAACAGCAGGTCGGGCGAGGCGGGCACGTCGGCCAGCAGGCCGGGCACCTCCCAGCCCTCGCCGGCGTACGCGTCGGCGAGCAGGCGCTCGCGTTCCGCGCGCCCGAGGTCCCGGTGGCCGAGGGGCCCCGACGACCACAGGAACATCGCCCGCGCGCCCTCCTCCCGCGCCGTGGCGTAGACCAGGGCGGTGCGGCCAGGCCCCACGTAGGTGACCTCCTCGCGGTCGAGGTCGAGCCGGTTGGGGACGGTCGCCACGGCGACGTAGTACCCGAGGTCGAGGACGTGCCGCTCGTCCGGCCCGAGCACCAGGTTCCGCGTCCGGGAGCGCAGCCCGTCGGCGCCGACGACGACGTCGTAGCGCCCCGTGCGGCCGGAGGCGAGCTCCACCTCCACGCCGTCGCCGGTGTCCACCAGGGACCGGATCGAGTCGCCGTGGACGTGCTCGGCGCGGGCCGCCCCCTCGCGCAGCAGGCGGTGCAGGTCGCCGCGCAGCAGCTCGACGTCGTCGTGCGCGCGCCCGCCGAAGGTGTCGCCGTCCATGCTGGCTGCCCGGCGCCCGCGGGCGTCGACGACGGTGCCCGCGCGGACCTCCGTGCGCAGGCTCCGCGCCTCGTCGAGCAGGCCCATGCGGTCCAGGACCTGCAGCGCGGCGCCCCGCACGTCGACCTTGTAGCCGCCGTCGCGGGGCGCGGGCGCCTGCTCGACGACGGTCACGACGTCGCCGCGGGCGGCGAGCCGGTGCGCGAGCGCGAGGCCGGCGACGCCGCCGCCGGAGACGAGGACGGAGCGGTTCATGGGAGTTCTCCTGACCCTGGGAAGGTGGCGCGCACCACGCTAGACCCGACTCAGACGATCGTGCAAGACGTTCGTTTCAGACGTTCGAGCTAGCATGGGCGTCATGCGCTCCACCGACAACAGGGCCGCGCTCCTCGCCGCCGCCCGGACCTGCCTACGCGACAAGGGGTACGCCCGCACGTCGGCACGCGACGTCGCCACCACCGCAGGCGTGAGCCTCGCGGCGATCGGGTACCACTTCGGGAGCAAGGAGGCGCTGCTCGACGCGGCCCTCGTCGACGCCCTGCGCGACTGGGGCGACGCGTTGGAGGCCATCGGCGCCGAGGACCTGGGGGCGTCGCCGGGCGAGCGGTTCCGCGCGGTGTGGCGGCGGGTCATGGCGTCGGTCGCCGACGACCGCGCCCTCTGGGCGGTGCAGCTCGAGCTCGTCGCGGCCGCCGCGCGCGACCCGGAGCGGGCCGCCGCCGTCGCCGCCGACAACGCGCACGCCCGCGCCGCGCTGGCCGAGCTCTTCGGGGTCCCCGACGCCCAGGGCGCGCTCGTGCAGATGCTGCTGCTGGGGGCGGTGTCGCGGGTGCTCCTCGACCCCGACGACGCCGTCGGCGCGGACGAGCTGCTGGAGCAGGTGGCCGCGCTCGCGGCGCTGGCCGCCTGAGCGTCAGGACGTCAGAGCGCGGTGACCGCGCCGACCACCGTCACCTGCACGGGGACGCCGTCCACCTGGGGCGGCACGTCCTTGCGCGCGCTGAGGGAGACGACGTTCACCTGCAGCACCCAGTCCGTCTCGTCGCCGCGCTGGGCGAGGCCGACGCCGCGCACCCCCTCGACGCTCTCGAGCGCCTCGCGCAGGGCGGGCTTCGCGGCGCGCGCCTCGTCGATCGTGACCATGGAACACCTCCGACCCCTCCATTGTGCGCCACCCGCCGACAGGGCCGCAGTCCGGGTGCCGTGACCTGCGCCCCTATCGCACGGTCGGGCCCTCGACCTCCACGGGGCCCTGCGGGGACCGGCGTTCGATCCGCAGGTCGAGGGTGCTCCGGGACGTCGGGGCGACCGTGATCCGGGCCTCGCCCTCGCCGGCGTCGATGGCGCGCACGTGCAGGTGCCCGTCCTTGAGCTTGATCGCGAACTGGTTCGGCCCCGCGACGAACCGCACCTCCCGGTCGTCGTCGATCACCGTGGGGCCCAGGGGGAGATTCTTCGCCATGGGTACAGCATGCCTGCCACCCGGGCCGCCCCCGCCGGCCCTGGTCGACGGTACAGATCTCCGTGTACCGTCAGCGGGGTGACGAGCCTCCCGCTGCACCCCCTGCCGTCCGCCCGCCGCGCGCTCCTCGAGCGCCGGGTGCGCTGGATCGTCGCCGCGACGATCACGTACAACGTCGTCGAGGCGGTCGTGGCCATCGCGGCGGGGCGCGCGGCGTCGTCGGCGGCGCTGGTCGGCTTCGGCCTGGACTCCGTGGTCGAGGTGCTGTCGGCGGCCGCGGTCGCCTGGCAGTTCGCGGCGCCGGACCCGCACCGCCGCGAGCGCACGGCGCTGCGGCTCATCGCGGTGTCGTTCTTCGGGCTGGCGCTGTTCGTCACCGTCGACGCCGCCCGCACGCTGCTCGGCGCGGCCGACCCGGACCACTCCCCCGTCGGCATCGCTCTCGCGGCGGTCAGCCTCACGGTGATGCCGTTCCTGTCGTGGGCCGAGCGGCGCACCGGCCGCGAGCTCGGCTCGGCGTCCGCCGTCGCCGACTCGAAGCAGACCCTGATCTGCACGTACCTGTCGGCGGTGCTGCTGGTCGGGCTCGTCCTCAACGCCACGCTCGGCTGGTCGTGGGCCGACCCGCTCGCGGCGCTCGTCATCGCCGGGTTCGCGGTGCGCGAGGGCGTCGAGGCCTGGCGCGGCGACGCCTGCTGCACCCCTGTCGGGGCGCTCCTCGCAGGTGACGAGGGGTGCGACGACGACAGGTGCGACGACGGCTGCTGCGCTCCCCCTGACGGCGGGGCGGCCGGTCCGCGCTGACCGTGCGGCGGCACCGTCGCCGCCGGCCACCCCGCCGGGTCGTGCGGTCTCAGGCGGGCACGCGTGCGTGCCGCTCGCGCAGCCCGGCGTCGAGCGCGGCGAGGACCTCGCGCGCCCGCTCGACGTCCCACCTCGTGCCCTGGAGCTCGAACTCGAGCAGCACCGGGCGCCCGGACGCACGCGCCACCTGCCGCGCCGCCGCCTGGTAGTGCGGGCCGAAGTTCCGGTTGCCCGACCCCATCACGCCCACGAGCCGGCGTCGCGTCACGGGGTCGCGCAGGAACCGGCGCACCGGCTCGGGGAGGGTGTCGTTGTCCGGGTTGCCGGTCTTGTACGACGGCGTCACCAGCACCCACGGACCGGCCGGCACCGCACGGCGCACCGCGCGGTCGCCGAGGTCGTGGGCGGGGCGGCCGAGGCGCTCGCAGAACTGGCGCACCATGCCCGACGCGGACGACGCGAAGTACACCTCGACCTGGTCGGACGGTGCCTGCTCGGGCGACATCGGGCCTCCTGACTGGGCGGCTGCGGGGCCGCCGGGACGACACCTCCAGCCTGCTCCCGGCACCCGTGGGACGGCGACCCCGGGCGCCATGGGATCGATCACGCGGCGCCGTCATCTCGGCGGCGCGCCCTCACCGGCGCGGACGCGATCTCGCTGCGGCACCGCCCCGTCCGCGACAAGATGGGTGACATGAGCACCGAGATCCCGTCCCTGCCCCTGAACAACGGCACGTCGATCCCGCAGCTCGGCTACGGCGTCTTCAAGGTCCCGCCGGAGGAGACGCGCGAGCTGGTGCTGACCGCCCTCGAGGCGGGCTACCGGCACATCGACACCGCGCAGATGTACCGCAACGAGCGGGGCGTCGGCGAGGCCATCGCCGCGGCCGGGCTGCCGCGCGACGAGCTCTTCGTCACCACCAAGCTGAACAACGCGTTCCACGAGCACGACGCCGCGCTGGAGGCGTTCGACCGGTCGCTCGAGGAGCTCGGCCTCGACCACGTGGACCTGTTCCTCATCCACTGGCCGCTGCCCGCCGTCGGTCGGTTCGTCGAGGCGTGGGGAGCGCTCGAGGAGCTGTACCGCTCGGGCCGCACCCGCGCGATCGGCACGTCGAACTTCCAGCCGCACCATCTGCGCCGCATCCTCGCGGAGGGCACCGTGGTGCCCGCCGTCAACCAGGTGGAGATCCACCCGTGGTTCGGCAACGAGGAGGTCCGCGCGTTCGACGCCGAGCACGACATCGTCACCGAGGCCTGGTCCCCTCTGGGCCGCGGCCGCGTGCTGGAGGACCCGACCCTCGCCCGCATCGCCGCCGAGCACGGCCGCACCCCCGCCCAGGTGGTGCTGCGCTGGCACGTGCAGCGCGGCGACGTCGTCTTCCCCAAGTCCGCGACGCCCTCGCGCATCCGCGAGAACCTGGAGATCTTCGACTTCGAGCTCTCCGGCGGCGACATGGCCTCCATCACCGGCCTCGACCGCGGCGAGCGCATCGGCTCCCACCCCGACGAGATGAACAACACCGGCCGCTGACCGATCGCCGCGAGCACGAAGGGGGCCCACTCCCGCTCGCGAGAGCGGGCCCCCTTCATGCGCACCGCACGTCACACGGCCTTGCGGGTGGCGCGGATCCCGACGAGCAGGCCGACGGCGCACGTGGCGGCCGCGGCGACGACCCCCCACAGGACGGCGCTGTCGGCGAACGTGCCGCCGAACAGCACGCGCTCGGCGTCGACCATGTAGGTGAGCGGGTTGAACTTCGCCGCGGTCTGCATCCACGACGGGCCGGCCTCGAGCGGCAGCATCATCCCGGACAGGATGAGCAGCGGGAACAGCAGCGACTGCTGCACGCCCCAGAACAGCCACTCCCGGTTCTTCGACGCCAGGGCCAGGGCGTGCGACAGCGCCCCGATCCCGACACCGAACACGCCGAGCAGCACCAGGCCGGCGAGTGCGGGCAGCACATGGAACGTGAACCCGAAGGGGATGCACACGACGGCGATGAGCAGCCCCTGCGCCAGCAGCGGCGCGAACTCCTTGAGCGCGCGGCCCACGAGGATCGCCGAGCGGTCCAGCGGCGTCGCGAGCACCCGCTCGTAGGAGCCGGTCATGATCTCGTACAGCAGGTTCGAGCCGGTCATCGAGGTGCCGAACAGCGAGATCATGACGATCACCCCGGGCACGAACCACTGCAGGGTGTCCGCCGTGCTCGCTCCCCCGCCGCCGAAGCCACCACCGAACGTGCCGGTGAGCAGCGGCCCGAACAGGCCGAGGAAGATCAGCGGCTGCAGCAGCGAGAAGATCAGCGTGAACGGGTCGCGCAGCACCAGCAGGATCTCGCGGGTGAAGACCGCCCCCGTGTCCGAGACGAACTTGCCCGGCCCGGTGCGCGTGACGATGCGCGGCGCCTCGTGCTGCGCCGTCGTCGTGGTGGTGCGGGTCTGCTCGGTCATGCTGCCGCCTCCTCGCGCAGGCTCCGGCCGGTGAGGTTGAGGAACACGTCGTCGAGGCTGGCCTGGCGGGCGCTCGCCGACGTCGTGGCGATGCCGGCCACCCGGAGCGCCTCGATGACGGCGGGCAGCGCCTCGGCGCCCTGCGCCGTGCCGACCCGCACCTGCAGCCCGGCGTCCTGCGCCGTGAGCTCGACGTCGCCGAGAGCGTCCGGCAGCGCGGCCCGGACCGCCCCGCCGTCGTCGGTCGCGACGACGACGGTGAGGGTGTCGTCGGCGTACCGACGCTTGAGCGCGTCGGGCGCGGCGTCCGCGATGATCTCGCCGTGGTCGATGACGACGACGCGCTCGGCCATGCTGTCCGCCTCGTCGAGGTAGTGCGTGGTGAGCACCACGGTCATCCCGTACCGCTCGCGCATCGCCGTGATGTGCCCCCACAGGTTGGCCCGCGAGTGCGGGTCGAGACCGGTGGTGGGCTCGTCGAGGAACAGCAGCGGGGGGTGGTTCATCAGCCCGAGCGCGACGTCGAGCCGGCGACGCTGGCCGCCCGACAGCGACTGCACCGACCGCTTCTCGAGGCCGCCCAGCTCGAGCGCCGCCATGAGGTCGGCGGCGCGCTCCCTGTAGACCTCCGGCGGCAGCCCGTAGAAGCGGCCCTGGTTGTGCAGCTCGTCGGCCACCTTGTAGCTGAAGCCGCCGCCGTTGCCCTGCCCGATGAAGCCCAGCCGGGCCCGCACCTGCGCGGGGCTCTTGACGACGTCGTACCCGGCCACGGTGGCCTCGCCCGCCGTCGGCTCCAGGAGCGACGTCAGCATCCGCAGCGTCGTGGACTTGCCGGCCCCGTTGGGCCCGAGGAAGGCGACGAGCTCGCCCTCCGCCACGTCGACGTCGATCGCCTTGACCGCCTCGACGGTCTCCTTGCGACGGCTGAACGTCTTGGTCAGCCCTCGTGCTCGAATCATCTCCGCACCTCTTCCACCCTCATCTCTCGTACGCTGTACTGGAACTAGTCTCGACTCTAGCCAGGGGGTCCGACAAGACCCGTGCGCGAGGACGAGACCGCCGGGATGGGAGGATGACGAGCCATGTCGAGCACTTCGCCTCAGCCGCCGGACGACGGCGTCCCCCGCCCGCCCGAGGTCGTGCGGCGGCTGGCACTGCTGTGGGACCCGCCGCAGCCGTCGGGCCGCGGCCGCCGGGCCCGGCTGACCCTCGACGACGTCGTCGGCGCGGGCACCGCGATCGCCGACGCCGACGGGCTGGAAGGGCTGTCGATGCGGAAGGTCGCGGCGCGTCTCGGCGTCGGCGCGATGTCGCTGTACACGTACGTGCCGGGGCGCACGGAGCTGCTGGACCTCATGATCGACCGGGCCTTCGCCGAGCTCGGGCTGCCGCCCGCCACGGCGACCTGGCGCGACGGCCTCGCCGCGTACGCGCGCGCACACTGGGAGCTGTTCCAGCGCCACCCGTGGATCCTGCAGACCAACATGTGGCGCCTGCCCCTCACCCCGTCGGTCCTCGACGCGCAGGAGTGCGGGCTGCGCACCCTCGTGGACACCGGGCTGCCGGAGCGTCAGGTGGTGGAGATCGTCGGGCTCGTCGACGCGTTCGTGCGCGGGCTGGCGCGCTCGACCGTCGCGGAGTCCGCGGAGAAGGACGCCTCCGGGCAGAGCAACGACGAGTACTGGACGTCGATGAGCAGCTTCTGGGTGGACCACTTCGACCCGCAGCGCTACCCCACCATGCTGCGGATCTGGGACGCGGGCGGCTTCGACGCCGAGGCCACGCCGTTCGAGGCCTCGCTGGAGCGGCTGCTCGACTCCGTGGGCATGGCGATCGACCGCGCGCGCGGGACTTCCCAACCCGGCGGCTCGTCCCTACGATGAACTGGTCCAGACCACCGTCCCGGAGGACCCCATGGAACGCACCGTCGTCGTCGCCATCATCGAGGGCCTGCACGCCCGCCCGGCCGCGCTCTTCGCGCAGAAGGCCGGCCAGCAGCCGGTGCCCGTGAAGATCGCCAAGACCGCCGGCGGCGACGCCGTGGACGCCGCGAGCATCCTCGGGATCATGACCCTCGGCGCCTCGGTCGGCGACGAGGTGGTGCTGCGCACCGAGACCGACGGCGACGACGCCAGCACCGCGCTCGACGCCCTCGTCGAGTTCCTGTCGCAGGAAGCGGTGGCCTGACGGACAGGCCCGCCCGGCCGAGCGGGTTCTTCCACTCGGCCGGCTGGCTGTTCGGCGAGATGCTCGTCGGGGCGCTCGTCGGGCTCGTCGCGGCCTTCGTGCTGTCGGTCGACGCCGTCGAGCTCGCGGCGAACCCGGACGCCGCGCTGGCGTGCGACATCAACGCCGTGATCTCGTGCGGCACGGTCGGCACGTCGTGGCAGGCCAGCCTGTTCGGCTTCCCCAACGCGTTCCTCGGGCTGATCGCCGAGTCCGTGGTCATCACCGTGGCCGTCGCGGGCCTGGCCGGCGTGCGGTTCCCGCGCTGGTTCATGACGGCCGCCCAGACCGTCTACCTGCTGGGGTTCGTCTTCGCGTACTGGCTGTTCTGGCAGTCGATGTTCGTCATCGGCGCGCTCTGCCCGTGGTGCCTGACGATCACCGTCTCCACGACGCTGGTCTTCGCGTCGATGCTGCACTGGAACATCCTCGAGGACAACCTCTACTGGCCGGCCCGGATGCAGTCGTGGGCGATGTCGCTGGTGCGCTCCGGCGCGTTCGGCATCCTCACCGCCGCCTGGTTCCTGCTCCTCGCCGCCGTCGTCCTGCTCAAGTACGGCACGGCCCTCTTCGCCTGATGGCGTGAGCGGGCGGGCGGCCCTCTCGTCGAGAGGTGGGCCACCCGCCCGCTCACCGCACCCGGGTCGGTGTCAGAGGCCGAGGGGATCCAGGACGTCGACCAGCTCGCGCCGCACGGCGGACCGGGCGGCGTCGGCGTCGGGTTGCTCCAGGGCCACGCGGGCGAGCTCGCGACACCGCACGAACGACACCTCGGCCAGCACCGCCGCGACGTCCGCGAGCGCCCGCGGCGTCGTGGACAGCGACTTCACGCCGAGGCCCACGAGCACGGGCGCGAGGACGGCGTCGGCCGCCGCCTCGCCGCACACGCCGACCGGCCGGCCGCGGGAGTGCGCGCCCTCGCAGGTGGCGCGCACCAGCTCGAGGACGGCGGGCTGCCACGACGTGGACAGCGCGGCGAGGTCGCCGAGCATCCGGTCGGCGGCCATCGCGTACTGCGTGAGGTCGTTGGTGCCGATGCTGCCGAACGTGGCGTGCTCGAAGACCCACCGCGACCGCAGCGCGGCGGCGGGGACCTCGATCATCGCGCCGGCGCGCCGCAGCCCGTGCGCCTCGCACGCGGCGACGAACGACCGCGCCTCGTCCGTGGTGGCGACCATCGGCGCCATGACCCACACCTCCGCGGACTCGGCCTCGGCGGCCGCGGCGATCGCCTGGAGCTGCCGGTCCAGCACCTCCGGGTGGGCGACGGCGGTGCGCAGGCCGCGGACGCCGAGCGCCGGGTTGGGCTCGTCGTCGGCGGTGACGAAGGGCAGCGGCTTGTCCGCCCCGGCGTCGAGGGTGCGGACGACGACCTTGCGGCCGGCGAACGCGGACAGGACGCCGCGGTAGGCGGCGACCTGCTCCTCGACGGTCGGCTCGACGTCACGCCCGAGGAAGCAGAACTCGGTGCGGAACAGGCCCACGCCCTCGGCGTGCGCGGCGACGGCGGCCTGCGCGGCGTCCGGGTCGGCCACGTTGGCGAGCAGCTCCACCCGGTGCCCGTCGGCCGTGCGGCCGTGGCCGTCGAACTCGCGCTCGACGCGCACCGCGCTGCGCGCGGCCTGGACCTCCGCGTCCGACGGGTCCCGCAGCACGGTGCCGGCGCCGCCGTCGACGACGACGGTCTCGCCGTCGGCGAGGTCCTCCGCGCCCCGGGCCGCGACGACCGCGGGGATGCCGAGCGCGCGCGCCAGGATCGCCGTGTGCGAGGTGGGGCCGCCGCCGCTGGTGACGATGGCGACGACCGCCTCCGGGTCGAGGGTCGCCGTGTCGGCGGGCGCCAGATCCTCGGCGACCAGCACGAACGGGTGGCCGGGCGAGGGCACGCCCGGCGGCCGCACCCCGGTGAGCTCGGCGACGATGCGGTCGCGCACGTCGCGCACGTCGCGGGCCCGCTCGCTCAGCGGCGGGCCGAGCGGCTCGAGCTGCGCGGCGAGCGCGTTCGCGGCGTCCCACACGGCCCGCTCGGGGGTCGCGCCCGACTCGCGCACGCGCCGCTCGGCGTCGGACGCGAGCGTGGGGTCGGCCGCCATCGCGGCGGTCACGGCGAGCACGTCCGCCGCCGTCCCCGTGGCCTGCGCCGCCTGCGCGGCGAGGCGGTCCCGGACGGCGGACGTCGCGGCGCCCAGGCGGGACACCGCGTCGTCGGCACCGGAGCCGTCGGACGTGTCGAGGGCCGCCGCGGGGGGCTCCGGGACGGGGGCCGGCATCGTCACGACGACGCCGGCCGCCCGCCCGGGGCTCACCGGGGCACCGGTGAGGGTGGTGCTCATCAGACGGAGCCCTTCTCCTTCGCGGCGCCCTCGCCACCGGGGGCGCCGCCGGCCGGCACCGCGGCGGCCTCCTTCTGGTCGGTCACCGCCTGGTCGCCGACGACCGCGGCCGTGGCCTCGGGGTCGTCCTCGCGCCCGGGGGTCCGCAGGTTCCACTTCGTGATGACCCACCGGAACAGGAAGTAGTAGAGGACCGCGTAGCCGAGCCCGATCGGGATCAGCAGCAGCGGCATCTCCGCGATGCGGAAGTTCAGCAGGTAGTCGATGACGCCCGCGGAGAATCCGAAGCCGTCGCGGATGCCGAGCGCGTTGACGAGAGCCATCGAGGTGCCGGTGAGGACCGCGTGGATCGCGTACAGCGGGTAGGCGACGTAGACGAACGCGAACTCGAGCGGCTCGGTGACGCCGGTGACGAACGCGACCAGGGCGGCGGAGCCCATGACACCGGCGATGACCTTGCGGTTCTTCGGCTTCGCCGTGTGGATGATGGCGAGCGCCGCGGCCGGCAGGGCGAACATCATGATCGGGAAGAAGCCGGTCATGAACGTGCCGGCGGTCGGGTCACCGTGCAGGAAGCGTGCGATGTCGCCGTTCCACACGGCTCCGGACGCGTCGGTGTAGGAGCCGAACTGGAACCAGGGCAGCGAGTTGAGCAGGTGGTGCAGGCCGATCGGCAGCAGCAGGCGGTTGAGGGTGCCGTAGACGAAGGCGCCCAGCACGGTGGAGCCGGTGACGAAGCCGCCGATCTGGTCGTTGATCAGCCAGTTGAAGGCCGGGTAGATCAGCGCGCCGACGACGGCGATGAGCACCGACATCCCCGCGGTGACGATCGGGACGAAGCGGCGGCCGCCGAAGAACGCGAGGTACTGGGGCAGCTTGATCCGGTAGTACTTCTGGTAGAGCAGCGCCGCGGTGAGACCGATGACGATGCCGCCGAGCACGCCGTAGTCGATCATCAGCTGCTCGCCCTTGTCGTCCAGGCCGAGGACGTACGGGGACAGCACGTCGGTGACGCCCGTGAAGACGAGGTAGCCGATCAGCGCGGCCAGCGCGGTGGAGCCGTCCGACTTGCGGGCGTACCCGACCGCGACGCCGAGCGCGAAGATCAGCGCCAGGTTGGCGAACAGGGCGTTGCCCGCGGCGCCGAGGACGTCGGCCACCGGCTGCATCCACGAGAAGGTGCCGGCGACACCCGCGGGACCACCGAGCATGTCGGGCTGCCCGAGACGCAGCAGCAGGGCGGCGGCGGGCAGCGAGGCGATGGGCAGCATCAGCGAGCGGCCCACCCGCTGCAGCTGGGCAAAGCCGGGGATGCTCCGCTTCTGCTTGGTCTCTGCGACCGTGGTCATGGTTCTCCTCCGATGGATGGCCCGGGGGCGGGCGTGTCCGGCAGGCCGTGCCTGCGTCGTCCGGCGGCAGTGTCGCGACGTCGGGGCGTCATTGCCGGTGCTCCACACGCTGCCACCGGCAGGTTGTCTGGACCACTTGCAGGAAGAGTGGTCTAGACCTCATGATGTGTCAACCCCGCGGTTCGGCGGGGAGGACACCGCACCGGGAGCGGGCCGCGACGCCCGATACTGGTCCCGATGTCGCACAGCACGCAGATCGATGCCGATCACAGGGCAGGACAGGACACGAGGATGGTCAGGGACGGCGCTCGCCCCGGCGAGCACAAGTACCTCGCGGTGCGCGCGTACCTCGCCGACCTCGTCACGACCGAGCTCGCCGTCGGCGACGCGATCCCGTCCGAGCGCAGCCTCACCGAGAAGTTCGGCGTGTCGCGGATGACCGTGCGCCAGGCGATCGACGCGCTCGTCACCGAGGGCGTGCTGGAGCGCGCGCAGGGCCGCGGCACGTTCGTGGCCCCGCCGCGCGCCGACTTCGAGATGCGCCTGACGACGTTCGGCGAGGAGGCGCGGCGCCGCGGCCTCGTCCCCGGCGCCACGGTGCTGCGGCGCGAGCAGCTGCCCGCGCCCGCCGTCGTCGCCGAGGCGCTGGACCGCGAGGTCGGCACCCCGGTGCACCACGTGGTGCGGCTGCGCACCGCCGACGGCAACCCGATGAGCGTCGAGGAGTCGTGGATCCCCGTCGACCTCGCCCCCGACCTGCTCTCCGGCGGCGTGCCCGACAGCATCTACGCGGCGCTGCGCGAGCGCGGCCTCGACCCCACCTGGGGCGAGGAGGTCATCACCGCCGCGGACGCCACCCCCGAGGAGCTCGAGGCCCTGCAGATGCAGGGCTCCCGCGCCGTCATGCGCACCGCCCGGCGCACCTTCGGCGGCGACGCCGCCGTCATGTACTCGCGTGCCAGCTACCGCGGCGACCGGTACAGCGTCTTCGTGCCCCTGCGCGAGGCACGGCCCACGCTCGTCCCCCGCACGCGGTCCGCCGACCCCGGCACCGGCACCGACGCCGGCCGTCCCGTCCAGCCTTCCGAACGCCCCGGACGCATCCCCGAAGGGAGCCCCCGATGAGCACGCCCGACCCCGACGCACAGCTCGCCGCCTCGATCCTCGCCGGCCTCGGCGGGGTGGAGAACATCGAGGAGATCGACCCGTGCACCACCCGGCTGCGGTCCCTCGTCAAGGACCCGGCCCTCGTCGACGCCGCGCTGCTGAAGCGCGCCGGCGCGTTCGGCGTGATGATCAACGGGCGCGTCGTGCAGGTCGTCGTCGGCCCGCGCGTCGACACGATCGCCTCCGACCTCGCCGAGCTCATGTGAGCGCGGCCCCGCACCCCACGCCCCCCGGAATCTCCACCCGGACCCCACCAAGGAGCATCATGAGCAAGGCACAGCAGATCCTCGACGCGCTCGGCGGCGACGACAACATCATCGACCTCGAGCCGTGCATCACCCGGCTGCGCGTCGAGGTCGAGGACCCCGCCAAGGTGATCGACGCCGACCTCACGAAGGCCGGCGCCATCGCGGTCGTGCGCTCCGGCGTCGCCATCCAGGTCATCGTCGGCCCCGAGGCCGACACGCTCGCCTCGGACATCGAGGACCTCCGCTGATGACGGCGCTGACCGTCCTCGCGCCCGTCACCGGCACCGTCGTCGACGTGTCCGAGGTGGACGACCCGGTGTTCTCCGCCGGCCTCGTCGGCCCCGGCCTCGCGATCGAGCCCGACGGCGTCCGCGGGCGCGAGGCGGTCGCGCCCATCACGGGCACGATCGTCAAGCTGCACCCGCACGCGTTCGTCGTGCAGCACGACGACGGCCGCGCCGTGCTCGTGCACCTCGGCATCGACACCGTCAGGCTCGGCGGCGAGGGCTTCACGACCCACGCGTCCGAGGGCGACGTCGTGCAGCGCGGCACCGTGCTGGTCACGTGGGACCCGGCGGCCGTGCGCGACGGCGGCAAGTCCGCCGTCTGCCCCGTCGTCGCGCTCGAGGCCACGCCCGACGCCGTCGACCACCTCGCGCAGGTCGGCACGATGGTCGAGCACGGCGAGGACCTGCTCACCTGGGGCTGACGCACCCGCCGAGGTAGTTCGAGATCTGCCGAGGTAGTTCGCAGGCCCGCGAGGTAGTTCGCTACCTCGCGAGGGCTCGAACTACCTCGGCAGATCTCGAGCTACCTCGGCGAATCGTGGACTACCTCGGCACGAGGGTGACGCCCAGGGCCTCGAGGACGGCGTCGACCGGGTTGCAGTACGTCAGCCCGGTGCCGTCGGCGCCGCCCGTCTCGGAGCCGGCGAACAGCAGGCCGAGCGCGACGCCGTCCTCGCGGTAGACCAGCGACCCGGAGTCGCCGCCGCGCGAGAACGCGCCGCCGGTGCCCTCCACCTCGATCTGGTTGTCGAAGGACAGCGCGCCGAGCTCGTCGCCGTACCCGACGACGACGTCGTCCATCTCGATGGCCGTGACCCGGCCCTGCGTGTGCGCCGTGGTGCGCCCGATCTTCGCCACCGCCTCGCCGCCCACCGCGACGGCCGTGGTGGTCACCGTGCCCACCGGGTACGTCGGGTCGATCTCGACCCCGTCGTCCAGCACGGCGAGGGCCGCGTCCACCGTGGCCGGCTCGCCCGGCGTCAGCGGCACCACCTGCGCGAGGGTGCCGACCCGGTCCTGGGGCGCGCGGCCGCCGTCGGCCGGGCCGGGCTGCACGACGACGTCCCCCACCTGCGCGGACGGCGACCCCGCCAGCACGTGGAAGTTGGACAGGACGTACCGCGCGGCGTCGTCCGCCTTCACCACGAACGCACCGAGCGTCCCCGCGGTGACGTCCACGTGGGCGATCGAGACGCCCGGCCGCAACGGCCGTACCCGGTCGGTCTCCCCGAGGGCCCGGGCCGTGGCGACGGGCGGGCGGACCTGCGCCCCGAGGGTGCGGATGCGGCCGGTGCGGCGCACGTCGACGGCGTCGCCCGCCTCGGCGGCGAGCTTGCGCACGAACGACCGGGCGGTGGGGACCCCGAGGCGGTAGCGCACGGCGATGCCGAAGCCCCCGTCGCCCTGGGGCGCGAGGCCCAGCGAGAGGGTGGGCGCGCGCACCACGTCGGCGGGGGTGGCGTCGTCGCCGACCGCGTACGGGCTGGCGGGCACGCCGTGCCGTTCGGCCAGGTCACGGGCGAAGCCGCTGAGCTGTGCCTTGGTCTCGCGCGCCTGGGTGAGGTCCATGCGGCGAGTCTGGTGCAGACCGGTGACACACCCCGATGTCACAAACCGGCGAGTCGGACATCTCTCCCCGCGTGAGACCCGCACCAGCCCTGCTCGCGCCCGACTTCGACGACGTCCGGCGCGCCCTCACCTGGGCGCTCGACCACGACCTGCACGCTCTCCTCGAGCACCGCCAGGTCGCTCACCTGGGCCACGCCGCGCGACGACGCGCCGACGCCGTCCTCGTGCTCCGCTGGCAGCGCGCCGCCGCCCGCGCGAGCCACGGGCTCTGAGCGCGGCGCAGGCCGCGTCGCCGCTGCTCGGCGCGCGGTATCGCGGGGGCCGTGGCACGGTGAAGCGTCAGGCCCATCCCTCGCCGACGTGGGGCCTCTGCGGGTCCTGACCTTCTTCATCGCTCGGAGGAGAGGCCGCATGACGCACGACGTGACGACCGCACGGACCCGCCGGACCTCGCGGGTGGCCGCTGCGGTCGCGAGCCTGGGGATCGTCGGGCTGCTGGTCGCCGGGGCCACGGCCCCGCCGCTTGCGGGTGCCGAGGTGCCGCCGGTCACGACGACCACGTCGGTCATCACCGTCAAGACGGGCGCCGACCGGCAGTCGACGTCGGAGGTCTCCCTCCTCCCCGGCGTCGGGCTCCAGCTGCGCTACAGCAACCAGGCGGGTGCCGCGGGCGACCTCGTCACGGACGACTGGGGATTCTGCACCTCCGACGCCGACGGGGACTGCAGCTTCGTCGTGCCGCAGACGGACACGGCCACCGGGAGCGGCGGCAACCGCGGGCGGTACTTCCTCGTCGAGCAGACGGGCGCGCCCGCGGGCTTCACGACGAACGCGGCGCTCGGCACCGGCACCACCGCGTCGATGACGTCCCGTCCGTACCGCTTCCTCACCCCGGCCATGCAGGCGGGCGTGACGTACTCCTCCACGGGCGCACCGGGCACCACCCCTTTCATGGTGTCGACCGGCACGGGCCCGACGGCCTCGGGCGGCGTCTGGCAGTCGTCCCGCTCGAACCCGCCGGCGCCCGAGCAGTGCGGCATCGACGTCGCGCTGGTCACCGACGTGTCCGGCTCCGTGGCCGGTCAGATCACGTCCCTCAAGGCGGCGGCGACCCAGTTCGTCGGCGCGCTCACGGGCACGCCGTCGACGATGGGCCTGTACACGTTCGCGAACACCGCCCCCGCCAACACGAGCAACAACGCGAACGTGCCGCGCACCCCCGTCTCCAGCGCGACCAACGCCGCCGCCCTCACCGCCTCGATCAACGGGTACACGGCCGGCGGCGCGACCAACTGGGACGAGGGCCTGTACCAGGTGGTGCCGGAGGCCGCCCAGTACGACATGGTCATCGTCCTCACCGACGGGAACCCGACGCTGTGGGGCAACGGCCAGGGCAACGGGAGCAACACCCGGTTCCGCGAGACCGAGCGGGGGATCTTCTCGGCGAACGCCCTCAAGGCCGCCGGCACCCGGGTCGTGGCGTTCGGCGTCGGCGACGGGTTGACGGCCGAGGGCAGCCGGCAGAACCTGGTGGCCATCTCCGGCCCCGTCGAGGGCTCCGACTACTTCCGCACCACCGACTACGCGCAGGCGGGGGCCGAGCTGCGGGCGATCGCGCTGGCCGGCTGCACCCCGTCGATCAGCGTGGTCAAGCAGGTCGTGCCGCCGGGCACGCCCGACGGCGACATCACCGGGGCCGAGCTCATGCCGGGCTGGACCTTCGACGCCGCCTTCGACGGGGACGCCGTCTCCGAGGGAGACACCACCGCCGTCACCGACGCGACCGGCGGCGTGAACTTCCAGTTCGGCTTCCCGGGCGAGACCGGCTCGGGGTCGGTGACCATCACCGAGACGCTGCAGGGCGGCTTCGTCCCGCACCCGACGGACGGCGACGACGACGGCACGCTCGACAACGCCGTCTGCCGGGACATCTCGCAGCCGGGCGAGCCGCAGGTCGTCCCGGTGGAGAGCAGCGACGACGGGACGGAGTTCACCGCCGACGTGGACCAGGGCTCCGTCCTCACCTGCACCGTGTACAACGAGTCGCCGGTGCCTCCCGCGTCGGTGGTGGTGGACAAGCAGTGGTCGATCAACGGCGCGGACCCGGTGGCCCACGGGTCGCAGCCGTCGGAGCTGACCGCCGGCGCGCTGCTGAACGACGCCTCCGTGCCGTGGGGCGGAGCCGGCACCACCGGGTTCGCCGAGGGCGACGAGGTGACCGTCGACGAGACCCTCGGGGAGACGGGCGCCGGCATGCCGCGCTTCTGCACGCTGACCGACAGCTCGGTCACCGGCCCGGGCGGCGCGGAGGGGGAGCTCGGCGGGTCGTTCACGCTCGACGAGGGTGTCAACACGTTCCTGGTGACCAACGAGGTGGAGTGCACGACGCAGCTCTCCCTGGTCAAGGAGGTGCGCGGCGGCGGCCCGGCCACACCGGAGCAGTGGACGCTCACGGCCCTGGACCCCGACGGCGCCGAAGCGCTCAACGGCACCACGGGCGTCGAGGGCGACGTGATCCCGCAGGCCCTGTACACGCTGACGGAGTCGGGCGGCGACCCGCGGTACGCGCAGTTCGTCGACCCGACGGCCACACCGAGGCCGGGCTCGTCCGGCAGCTGGGTGTGCCGGGAGATCGACGCCGACGGCAACCCCGTTCCCGGCTTCTCCGACGGCCTCAACGGCGGCGTGCAGGTCTTCTTCGGCACGCACGTGGAGTGCACGGCCTACAACGACACGGACCCGCTGCGGCTGCGCAAGGCGGTGGACGACTCGTTCGGCGGCACGGCCGTGCCCGGCGACTGGGAGCTCACCGCGACGCCCCTCGGCGACGACCTCCCGGAGGGGCTCGGACCCCAGACGGTCACGGGCTCCCTCGCCGGTGACGAGGTCTTCCTGCGACCCGGCGTCGAGTATCTCATCACCGAGGACGGGCCGCTCGGCTACGAGCTGGTCGACCAGGTGTGCCGCATCAGCGACGGCGGCGACCGCGTCGGGGACCGGCTGTTCACGATCGAGCTCGTCTGGCCGGAGTCGGCGGACTGCCTGCTCACCAACCGGGCCGTGGGCGCGAGGCTGACGCTCGTCAAGGAGGTCGTCAACGACGACGGCGGCACGGCCGAGCCCGAGGACTGGACGCTGGCGGCCGACGGCCCGACGCCCGTCACGGGCGTGACGGGCGCGGACGAGGTCACCGGGGCCGAGGTGGCGCCCGGCGACTACGCGCTGTCCGAGGACGGGCCCGCGGGCTACACGTCGCTCGGGTGGACGTGCGCCGCCGAGGGCGACCCGCTCGCCGTCGAGGACGACACGGTGACCCTCACCGGAGGCACGGTCGTGACCTGCACGGTGGCGAACGACGACGACGCGGGACCGACCCCCTCGCCGAGCCCGACGCCCTCGGTGACCCCGACACCGACGGCCAGCCCGTCGCCGTCGCCCAGCCCGTCGGCGACGCCGACCACCGCGCCCACGACGCCCCCGTCGGCGGGCCCGGGCGCCCCGGGGAGCGACGGCGGAGACGCCGGTCCGGGCACGTCAGGTGGACCGTGGGGCTCGCTGCCGGTCACCGGGTTCGGCGGCGGCCTGCTGCTGCTCGCCGTCCTGCTCCTCGTGGCGGGGACGGTGACGCTCGTGGTGCGGCGGTCGCGCTCCTGACGACCGCCGCCCGCGGGATCAGGCGCGCAGCAGGCGCCGTACCCCGAGCCGCCGGCCCCGCGCGGTGACGAGGGCCGCCAGCGCGAGACCGCCCAGCCCCCACAGCACGAGCAGGGTCACGCCCATCCCGAGACCGCCGGCCGCGGGCACCACGACCGCCGTCAGGGCGTCGCGCGCGGCACCGATCGGCAGCGCGTCGACCAGCCCCTGCAGGGCGGCGGGCACGGTCGCGACGACGCCCGTCGCGATGAGCAGGACGGCGATCAGCAGGCTGATGCCGCGGCCCAGGTTGCCGAGCCAGCCGAGGAAGCCCTGGTGCACGGCGACGAACGCCACCGACGCGACCGCCCCCACGAGGATCGACCCGACCCATCCCCCCGCGTCGAGCTTCTCGACCGCCGCGAGGATCACGCCGATCAGCGCGCCCGTCCCGGCCCCGACGGCCGCCGGCAGCCAGAACGCGGACAGGGCCAGCCGCACCGAGTCACGCGTCGAGCCCAGGGCCCGCGCCATGACCGGCGGGAACACCGTCATGAGGGCCAGCGCCCCCAGCCACAGCGCCACGACCGCGAACAGCGGGCCCGACGCCCCCGTGCTGATGCCGGACGCCGACGGCGCCGCCACGGGCTCCGCGACCACCGACGCGAGCGTCTGACGCTCGTCGTCCGTGTACGTCGGGATCTGGTTCTTCGCGTCGTCGAGCCCGGAGGCCAGGTCGTCCGCGCCCGACGCGAGCTGCCCGACGCCGCCCGCCAGGTCACCGGCGCCCGAGGCGATGCCCTCGGTGCCGGTCGCGAGCTGGTTCGCGCCGCCCCCGAGCTCGTCCACGCCGGAGGCCAGCCCCTGCGTGCCGGTGGCGAGCTCCCCGGCGCCGCCCGCGAGGGTGGAGGCGCCGGTGCTCAGCGAGCCGAGCCCGTTCGCGAGGCCCCGGGCACCTGCCGCGAGGTCACCGGCGCCGGACGCCGTCTCCTCCATGCCGCCGGCCAGGCCGTCGGCACCCTCGGACAGGTCGTCGACGCCGCCGGCGAGCTCGCCGAGGCCGGTCGCCATCGCCTGGTTGCCGTCCGCGACCTGCCGGGCGCCGTCCTGCAGCTGCCCGAGCTGGTCCGTCTGCGCGGCGAGGCCCGCCTGGGCCTCCTCGATCTGCGCGCAGGCGTCGGCGCTCTGGCCGGCCAGAGCCTTGCCGAGCTCCTCGAGCTGCTGCGGAGTCAGGAGGTCCGCGACCTCCGGCGGGAGCAGCTCCCCCGGCGTGCCGTCGCAGCCCAGCCGGTCGGCCAGGTCCGCCAGCGCGTCGTCGGCCGTGCCGGCCGCGCCGGTGAGGCTGTCGACCAGCCCGTCGACGCCGACCGCGACGCCCGCCGACCCGTCGGCCAGCTGCTGCGCCTGCTCCGGCAACGCGGAGACCCCGGGTGTCTCGGGGGTGCCGTCGTACAGCAGCGCGAGGCCGTCGGAGAGGTCCCTCGCGCCGGCGGCCAGCCCCTTCGTCCCCGCGGCGAGGTCCTCGACCCCGCTCGCGATGCCGTCCGCGCCCGACGCGCTCTGCGAGACGCCGCCGGCGAGCTGGTCCGCGCCCCCGGCCAGGTCGTCCGCGCCGGAGGCGAGCTGGTCCGCGCCGGTGCCGAGCTCGCCCACGCCCGAGGCGAGGTCGCCCGCGCCGTCGGCGACCTGGCCCGCGCCGTCCGCGAGCTGGTCGGCGCCGTCCTGCGTCTGGCCCGCGCCGTCGGCGAGCTGCACGGCGCCGTCCTGCGCCTGCCCGATGCCGTCGGACAGCTCGTTGAAACCGACCAGCACGTTGTCGACGTAGGTCTCGGTGAGCGTGCTCGACATGACGGACGTGGCGGTGGCGGCGACCACGCGGGCGAGCGCGTCGTCGGCCACGCGGCCGCCGGGCGGGGTGCTGACGTCGATGGTGGCCTGCCGGGCCTCGGACGGGTCGTCGTTCCCGTACGAGGTGGCGGCCGCGGAGAAGTCCTCCGGGATGGTCACGACGGCGGCGTAGGTGCCGTTCGCGAGCCCGTCGGCGGCCGACTCCTCGTCGGTGATCGTCCAGTCGAAGTTCGTGGCGTCCTCGGCCGGCTGGGCTGCCTTGGCCCCGTCGGCGGTCTCGCCGCCGCTGACCAGCCCGGACGCGAGCTGGCGGCCCAGCGGCACGGTCTGCCCCTGGACCTCGACCGGCTCGTCGAGGTTGACGATGGCGGCCGGCACCTGGTCCAGCCGGTCCTGCGGGTTCCACAGCGCCGCGAGCAGCAGCCCGAGCACCATGATCGGCAGCAGCGCGACGGCGGCGATGCGCCAGGGGTCGCGGCGCGTCCGGGTGTCGATGGTCGGGGCGGTCATGCCCGCACCTCCTGCACGTGGGTGTCACCCTCGATGGGGTCGTCGATCTCGTCGGTGGCCGCGGGGTCGGGTTCCGCGGGCGCGGGGTGGTGCTCGTCGGCGGGCGCGGGCGGGGGCGGGGGCACGTCCGCGCCGGTGAGCACGCTCGGCGCGCCCCAGCCGGCGCCGACGTCGAGCACGGCGACCTCGCGGCCGGTGCCGTCGTCGAGCAGGTCGGTCGCCGCGACGCCGCTGGCGCCCAGCAGCACCGCCGTCCCGCCGCGCTGCGCCCGGGCGAGCGCGGCGGCGAGCGCCTCGCGGGCCGGGCGGTCGGCGACGGCGTCGGTGCGGTCCACGACCACGACCCGCGCGCCGTCGCGCACCGCGGCGTCGACCGTCGCGGCGGGGCGACCGTGCTCGGCGAGGGCGTCGACGACGGCGACGCGGCCGCGCACCGTCATCGCGCGCTCCGGCAGCACCAGACCGGTCACCTTGACCGCCCCGGCGTCGGGCGACATGCGCCCGGCGAGGGCGAGCAGCAGCGCCGACACGGGGGCCGCGGCGTCGCCGTGCACGCACAGCGCGCCGCCGTCGGGCACCCGCACGCTCACCGGCCCCACGACGGGCGCGTCGCTCCCCTCCGGCCCGGCGACCTCGAGGTCGCGCGCGGCGACGGCGTCCGTGGCGTCGGGCTCCGGCCACGACGCGAGCCGCAGCTCCTTGGTGAGGCCCTCGCCCTCGACGTCGAACGTGGGCAGGACGCGGTCGAGCCAGCGCGGCATGTGCCAGGCCCGGTCGCCCAGGAGATGGAGCACGGCGGGCACGAGCGTCATGCGCACGACGAACGCGTCCACGAGCACGCCGACCGCGAGGCCGAGCGCGATGGGTTTGAGCGTCATGTCGCCCTCGGGCACGAACGCGACGAAGACGGCGAACATGATCACCGCCGCGGCCGTGACCACCTTGGCCGAGCCGAGGAAGCCCGAGCGCACCGCGCGGCGGGCGTCGCCGCCGTGCACGTAGTCCTCCCGGATGCGGGACACGAGGAAGACCTCGTAGTCCATCGCCAGGCCGAACAGCACGCCCATGAGGATGATCGGCATGAAGCTGATGACGGGGCCCAGCTTCGTGACGTTGAGCGCGTCGGCGAGGACGCCGTTCTCGAACACGAGCGTCACCACGCCGAAGGCCGCCCCGACGGACAGCAGGTAGCCGAGCGAGGCCTTGATCGGCACCCAGATCGAGCGGAACACCATCGTCAGCAGCACGAGCGACAGGCCCACGACGACCAGGCCGAACGGCAGCAGCGCGGCGCCGAGCTTGTCCGAGACGTCGATGCCGACCGCGGCGAAGCCCGTGACGGACAGGTCGACGCCGTACTTGTCGAGGTAGTGGTCGTGCTGGTCGCGGATCTCGTTGACCAGGTCCTTGGTCTCCTGCGACGTCGGCCCGCCCTCCGGGACCACCTGGACGATGCCGGTGTCGGCGGTCTCGTTGGGGGTGGAGAGCGGCACGTCGGCGACGCCGGGCAGGTCACCGATCTCGTCGCCCAGCTCGTCCATGAGCTTCACGGGGTCGTTGCTGGTGACGATCGAGCCGGTCACGATCAGGGGGCCGTTGAAGCCCTCGCCGAACTCCTCGCCCACCAGGTCGTAGGTCACGCGGGCGCTGTTGTCCTCCGGCAGCGTGCCGGCGTCGGGCAGCGCGAGGCGGAGGTTCGTGGCCGGCCAGGCGAGGGCGGCGATGGCGCCCACGACGAGCACGATCGTGAGGACCGGGAAGCGGGTGGCGCCTCGCACCCAGCCGTCGAAGAACCGGTTGCGGTGGACGCCCGCGGCCGGCGCGGCGGCGCGCTTGGCCTTCCCCTTCGGCTTGCGGGCGGCGCGCGGGGCACGCGGCCGCAGCCGTTCGCCGGAGAAGGACAGCAGCGCGGGCAGCAGCGTGAGCGAGACGAGGACCGCGATGCCGACCGCCACGGCGGCGGCGATGCCCATCACGGTGAGGAAGGGGATGCCGGCGACGCCGAGGCCCACCAGGGCGATCATCACCGTGAGGCCGGCGAAGATGACGGCCGAGCCCGCCGTCGCGGTGGCGCGCGCGATCGACTCGTCCACCTCGAGCCCGGCGGCGAGCTGCTCGCGGTGCCGGGACACGATGAACAGCGCGTAGTCGATGCCCACCGCGAGGCCGAGCATGAGGCCGAGCATGGGCGTCGTCGAGTTGATCGGGCCGAACACGGTGGCGGTGAGCAGCAGGAGCATCGACACGCCCACGCCCATGAGCGCGTTCACCAGCGGCAGGCCGGCCGCGACGAACGAGCCGAGCGTGATGATGAGGACCACGAGCGCGACGACGACGCCGATCGCCTCGATGATGCTCAGGGCCGGGAACTCGACGCTGAACAGCTCGCCGCCGAGGCTGGTCTGCGACCCCGCCGGCAGGGCGGCGGCGAGGTCGTCGCTCGCGGTGTGCAGCGCGTCCTTGGTGTCCTCGGTGATGACGGACTGGTCGCCGTCGAGCTGGATCGTCAGCAGCGTGGCGGTGTCGTCGTCGTTGACCGACGCGGCCATCTGGTCGTCGTACGGGGAGGTGACGGCGGCGACCTGGTCGAGCTCGCCGAGGTCGTCGACGGTGTCGGTGATCGGTCCGCGCACCGCGTCGTCGTCGATCGTGGAACCGTCGGGGGCGACGACGATGATCTGCGCCGAGGAGCCGCTGACCTGCGGGAACGTGGCGGACAAACTGTCGAGCGCGTCCTGCGACTCGGTGCCCGGGATGGTCACGGAGTTGTCGAAGCCCTGGTAGAGCAGGCCGGCCGCTCCGCCGACGACGGCGAGCACCAGCACCCAGCCGATGACGACGAGCCGCCGGGCCCGGGCGGCCCAGCGGCCGAGGGAGTACAGGACGGAGGACACAGGCTCTCCCGGGACGACGGAGCAGGGATTCGATACGGCACTGTATCCGATGCACGAACGTATCCGATACGTCGCTGTATTGGCTAGAGTGGGCCCGGCCGGGCGCGGCGCCCGCACCGTGCCGGTACCGGCAGCATCCCGAGGAGGACCCCCTGACCACCGAGAGCGTGACTCCCGACGAGGCTACGGTCGGCCCCGGTCGCTCGCCCCGGCGCGAGCGCACCCGCGAGCGCCTGCTCGACGCCGCGTTCCAGGTGTTCGCGCAGGTGGGCGTCCAGGCCGCGTCGATCGAGGCGGTGTGCGAGGCGGCCGGTTTCACCCGCGGCGCCTTCTACTCGAACTTCGCGAGCAAGGAGGAGCTGTTCCTCGCGCTCACGGAGCGCGAGGCGCGCGGCCACCTGGGCGCCCTCGAGCGCGCGGTGACCACCGTCGACCCGGCGGCCCTGCAGACGCCCGAGGGGTTCCGCGCCACCGTGCGGGAGGTCATCGCGTCCGTGCTGCCCGACCCCGCCGCCAAGACGTCCTGGTGCGTGATGGAGCTCGAGTTCGAGCTGCTCGCCCTGCGTGACCCCCAGATCGCGCAGCGCTACGTGGACCAGCAGCAGGTGCTCCGCGGGGAGATGATCGCCGCGCTGAACCGCGTCATGGCCGCCCTCGGCCTGCGCTTCGCCGTCGACGACCACGTGGCCATCGACCTGCTGCTGGGCGCCCACGAGGCCGGCCAGCGGGCGTCGATGCTGCCCGCCGTCACCGCCCGCAAGGACGCGAGCGCCATGCTCGAGGTCCTCGTGGACCTCATCGTCACCCCCGCCTGACCGCCCGCCGCCGGCCGGCTACAGGAAGGCGGGCAGCTCCGGCCCCTCGTCCAGCACGTGCTCGCCCAGGAACGCCAGCACCACCTGGTACCAGACCTTCGCGTGCTGCGGCGCGAGCACCCAGTGGTTCTCGTCCGGGAAGTACAGGAACCGGTGCACGGTGGTCCCGTCGTCGGCGGCGGGCAGCGCCGAGTCGGTGAGCAGCTCGCGCCACAGCCGCAGCCCCTCCCCGATCGGCACGCGGTAGTCCTTGTCGCCGTGCACGACGAGCATCGGGGTCCGGATGTCCGCGACGGACCGGTGCGGGCTGTTCGCCTCCGCCATCTCCGGCGTCATCTCACGCAGCCAGTAGTAGGCGTGGTCGGTGGTGGGGCCGAACTGGTCCAGCGCCCACAGGCTGGCGTGGGTGACGATCGCGCGGAAGCGGTCGGTGTGCCCGGCCACCCAGTTCGCCATGTACCCGCCGAACGACCCGCCCATCGCGGCGGTGCGGCTCTCGTCCACCTCCGGCAGGGCCTCGACGGCGTCGGTGATCGCCATGAGGTCGGTGAACGGCGCCCCGCCCCAGGCGCCCCAGCCGCGCTGCACGAAGTCCTGCCCGTACCCGGTGGACAGCGCCGGGTCGGGCAGCAGGACGGCGTACCCGCGGGCCACCATCAGCCACGGGTTCCAGCGCCAGCTCCAGGCGCTCCACGTGCTCAACGGGCCGCCGTGGATCCACAGCAGCAGCGGCGCGGGCGCGTCCGCGGCAGCGCCCTCGGGCAGCGCGAGCCAGGCGCGCACCCGCGCGCCGTCCGCCGTCGTCGTCTCGACCTCGGTGAGCGTGCCCGGCAGCGCGGGGGCGGGGACGGGCCCGCGCAGCGCGTCGGCGGCGACGGGGGTGCGCCCGCCGGCGGCGCCGGTCGCGAGGAAGGCGGCGAGATCGACCCGCACCGGCTCCGCCGGGGCCGCATAGCTGCTGCGCAGCGCGTACAGCGCCGAGCCGTCGGGAGCGACGCGGACGTCGCTGAACGACGCGTCGTCGCTCGTCACGCGCTCCACCGTGACCGGCTCCTGGCCGCCCAGGCCGCCCGCGCCGAACGTCAGCAGGAACACCGGGCCGCGGCCGTCATCGTCGGCGGTCACGACCAGCCCCGAGCCGTCGGGCAGCCACGCGACGGACGTGGGCCAGCGGTCCCAGTCGTCGGCGAGGATCTCGGGTGCGGCGAGCTCGCCGTCCTGGTCGTCGAGCCGGACCAGGCCGAGCCGCACCTCGGGCGCCTGCTCCGGCGTCGTGATCGTCTCGGACCCGAACGCCACCCACCGCCCGTCCGGCGACACCGCCGGCGCGAAGGCGTCCGCGTCCGGGTCGTCCACCAGCGTCCGGCGCTCCCCCGACGCCGTGTCGACCGCGACCAGCGTGACCCGCCGCGCCGCGCCCGGGTCGGCCACGCCCGACGTCATGACGAGCGTGGTGCCGTCGGCCGTCAGGTCGGCCTCGTGCTCGTCGAGCTGACGCCCCGCGCCGGTCAGCGGGCGCAGCTCGAGCCGGTCGCCACCGCCGAGCGAGCCCGCGAACCGGCGTTCCTCGTCCGGGCCCAGGTCGTGGTCCCAGTGCCGCACCGGGTAGCCGGCGTGCAGGATCGCCGAGAGCTTGCGGTCCGTGCGGTCCTTGCGCAGCGCCGCGTCCTCGGCGAGGCCCGCCGCGCCCGGCAGCACCGGCGCGGAGACCGACACGACGTCGGCCGCGCGGGCCGCGAGGACCCCGCCGACCCCGCCCGGAGCCGTCGCGACGACCCGCGCCTCGCCGCCGCCCGCGGGCAGCAGCCACAGCGCCGCCTTCGGCTCGTCGTCGTCCTGCTCCGCGTCCGGGTCCGGCCGCGCCGACGTGAACAGCACGTCGCCCGAAGCCGCGAACACCGCCGACGACTCGCCCTTGCGGCTGCGCGTCAGCCGCCTCGCCGGGGCGACGCCGGCGGGATCCACCTCCCAGACGGCGGTCGTCCAGCCGGTGCGCTTCGCGTCGAGCGTCTGGACGGTCGTGACGAGGCGTGTGCCGTCCGGGCTCAGCGCGAGCCCTCCCACCCGCGGGAGCTCCAGGTAGCGGTCGAGGTCGTCGAAGGGCGTGGGGGCGTCGTCGTCCTGGCTCACGCGCCCGGTCTACCACAGCCCGCGCCCCCCGGGCGGTCGGGCGGCGACCACGGGGAACACCGGATGAACGTTCGCTGAACTTGTTCGCGGGGGCGCCTCCTGCGGTTGAGCGGGCGACGCCCGATCGGGCACGGTCTGGTCGTGAGACCGCCGTCGCCCCGCGCCGCCCACCTGCCGCCGCTGCCCGCCACCGCCGACCTGGTCGTCGTCGGGGCGGGGATCGTCGGGCTCGCGCACGCCCTGGAGGCGCACGCCCGCGGGCACTCGGTGCTGGTGGTGGAGCGCGACCCGCGGCCCGACGGCGCGTCCGCCCGGCGCAGCGGCCACGTCGCCGTCACCACGCAGGACGCCGCGACGCTGTCGTGCGCGCTGGCGTCGCGCGAGCGCTGGCTGAAGCTCGGCCGGGAGGCCGGCTTCTGGGTCAAGGACACCGGCGCCGTCGTCGTGGCGCGCTCCGAGGACGAGCTCGCGGTGCTGGACGACCTCGTGGCCGCCCGCGACGGCGACGCGCTGCTCCTCGACGCCGCGCAGGCAGGCCGGCGTGCCGGGCTGACGAGCGCGGGCGACGTCGTCGGCGGCGCGTTCCTCCCGCTCGACCTGCGGGTCGAGCCGCGCGACGCCCTCCGGGCGCTCGCCGCCGCGCTCGACTCCCGGCCGCGCGCCGACGTCGCGTGGTCGACGACGGCGCTCACCTTCGAGGCCGGCACGGGGCGCACGCTGGTGCGCACGTCGCGCGGCGAGGTCGTGGCGCGCCGGGTGCTGGTCGCCGTCGGACCCGACCTGGACCGGTTCTTCCCCGACGAGGCGGCGCGCGCCGGGCTGCGGCCCGACGTGCGGCAGGTGCTCCGGGTGGCGACGCCGGGCCGCCGGCACGACGCCGCCGGCCCCGCGGTGCTGGGCGGCACGACCCTCCTGCGCGATGCCGCCACCGCGCACTCCCCCGCGCTGGCGGACGTGCGCGAGCGGCTGCGCACGAGCGCCCCGGAGCTGCTCGATGCCGGCGTCCACCTCGCGTTCACCCCGCACGGCGACACGCTGCTCCTCGGCGAGGCCCGTCGCACGGACGCCGACCGCCGCGACGGCGCCGGCCTCGACCGCGACCCCGAGCGGTCGGAGACCGCCGACTCGCTGCTGCTGCGCGAGGCCGAGGCCCTGCTCGGGCGGCCCGTCGAGGTGCGGCGGCGCTGGTCGGTGCCCGACCTCGCGGTGCCCCGCCCGCGCCGCGGGCCGTTCGCCGGCACGCCGTTCGTCGTCACCGACCCCGCACCGGGCGTCACCACCGTGACCGTCGCGGACGGGCTGGGCACGACGACGGCGCTCGGCCTCGCGGCGAAGGTCGTCGACGGCCTGCTGTAGTCCTCAGCCGCCCAGCCCCGCGCGGATCGCGGCGAGCGCGCGGTCGAGCTCGGCGTCGTCCACCCCGCCGAACCCGACGACGACGCCGGTGACCTCGGCGGTGCGGCACAGGTCGGACAGCAGGGGCAGGTCGAAGCCCGCCCGCCGCGCGGCGTCGCGGGCCGACAGCGCGGCGTCCGGCGGCAGCAGCCACGTCGAGTACATGCCGGCGGACGTCGCGGCCGGCGCGGCGTGCGGCGCCAGCACCGCGGCGACGCGGGCCGCCCGCTCGGCGTACACGCGGCGCGCGGTGCGCAGGACGGCGTCGAGCCAGCCGTCGCGCAGCAGCGTCAGCAGGGCCCGCTGCGTGGGCCACGCCGCGACGTCGTGCACGACGTCGCGCTGCCGCACCACGTCGTCGAGCATCGCCGGGGGCGGCACCAGCCACCCGATCCGCAGCCCGGGCGGCGCGGACTTCGACGCCGTGCCGAGGTAGGCGACCCGGTCCCGGCCGAGCGCCGCGAGCGCCGGCACCGGGGCCACGTCGTACCGCAGCTCGGAGTCGTAGTCGTCCTCGACCACCACGGCTCCCGTGGCCCGCGACGCGGCGAGCAGCGCGCGGCGGTCGTCGGCGGGCATCACCCGTCCCAACGGGTGCTGGTGCGCCGGCGTCACGTACGCGGCGGCCAGCCCGCGCAGGGCGCCCTCGTCGTGGCGGGCCTCGGCGGGCAGGTCGACGACGGTGCGGCCCACGGCGTGCGCCGTCGCGACGGCGGCCCGGTAGCCCGGGTCCTCGATGCCCACGGGACCCGCGGGCAGCACGCCGAGCAGGTCCCGGAACCCGGCCGTGGTCCCGGCGGTGACCACCACCTCGTCGGCGTCCACGACGAGGCCCCGGGTCCGGCCGAGGCGTTCCGCGAGCGCCGCCCGGAGGTCGGGCAGACCGCACGGGTCGTCGTACCCCCGCGGCGGCGCGGTCGCCGACACCTCCCGCCATGCCCGCCGCCACCCCGCGCGGTGGCGCGGGTCGATCCACGGCTCGCCCGTGCTCAGGCGCACGAGGCCGGTGGCCGGCCCGGCGGCCCGTCGCGGTCCGGTCGTGGGACGGGGCACGGCGTCGGCGGCGACGAAGGTGCCCGCGCCGCGGCGTGCGGTCAGCCACCCCTCGGCCATGAGCTGGTCGTACGCCTGCTCGGCCACCGAGCGGGCGACGCCGAGGTCCGCGGCGAGCGCACGGGTGCTGGGCAGCCGGTCGCCGCGCCGCAGGGTGCCGCGGGAGACCAGGTCGCGGACCTGGGCGGACAGCTGCGCGCCGAGCGGGTCGCGGCCGCCGCGGTCGAGGCGGACGGGCAGCGCGGACATCAGGACTCCTGACCTGGGCGGGCGACAGCGGCCCCCGAAAGCGGCCTGTCGAAAGAGGCCTGTCGAAAGTGGCCTGTCGAAACGTGCGAGGAATGGCTCGTGACGACGGGCCACCCAGGGTTCACGGTAGTGCCATGGACGCCCTCTCCCCCACCCCCAGGTCCACCGTCCGGCGCGGCCGGAACCGTGCCGTGGCCGACCGGGCCGCGCTGCACGCCCTGCTCGCCGACGGGCTCGTCGCCCACCTCGGCGTCGACGTCGGCGAGGGCCCGGACCGGCACCCGGTGGTGCTGCCCTGCGCCTACGCCGTCGACCTCGACGGCCCCGACGACGACGGCACCCTGTACGTGCACGGGTCGGTGGCGGCGCGCTGGCTGGCCGGGGCGACCGACGCGACCGTCTGCGTCACGGTCACCGAGCTCGACGGCCTCGTGCTGGCGCGGTCGGGCTTCCACCACTCGATGAACTACCGGTCGGCGGTGGTGATCGGCACCGCCCGCCTCGTCACGGACGACGCCGAGCGCGCCCGCGCCCTGGACGCGATCGTCGACCACATGGCGCCGGGCCGCTCCGCGACGCTGCGCCCCGCCACCCGCAAGGAGCTCGCCGCGACGGCGGTGCTGGCCGTGCCCCTGCGCGAGGCGTCGATGAAGGCCCGTGCCGGCGCGCCCGTCGACGACCCGGCCGACGTCGCCGCCGGGGGGTGGGGCGGGCACGTGCCGGTGCGGCGCGTCGTGGGCGCCGCCGTCCCCGACGCCGACACCCGCGAGCCGGTCCCGGCGCACGTGGAGCTCTTGACGGACTCGCGCGAGGTGGTGCAGTCCTCCGCGAGGTAGTTCGCAATCCCGCGAGGTAGCTCCGCGCTACCTCGCGGGGTCGTGGACTACCTCGGCGGGGTCGTGTCGTCGCGGTCCGCCATCTTGGCGAGCATCTCGTTGTACGCGGTGAGCTCGGCGTCGCCGTCGCGGTCGGCCTTGCGGTCGCGGCGGCGCGCCTCGCGCTCGTCGGACGTCGTCCACTGCACGGCGACGGCGATGGCGAGCGCGAGCGTCGGCAGCTCGCCGATGCCCCACGCGACGCCGCCGCCGCGCTGCTGGTCCTCGATGGCGGGCAGGCCCCACGGCCGGCCCATGTTGCCGAACCAGTCGGCGACGAGCAGCGAGGTGCCGGAGGTGAGCACGACGCCGAAGAAGGCGTGGAACGCCATCGTCGCGAAGAGCAGCAGCAGCCGCTGCGGGTAGGGCGGGCGCTTCGGGCCCGGGTCGACGCCCACCAGCGCGTTGGCGAACAGGTAGCCGACGAGCGTGAAGTGCACGATCATCCACACGTGCCCGGCGTGGTTGCGCAGCGCGAACTCGAACGCGGGCGTGTAGTAGAACGCGATCATGCCGCCGGCGAAGAGCACCGCGGCCACCACGGGCCGGGCGATGAACTGGCCGAACCGGGAGTGCACCAGGCCGAGCACCCACTCGCGCGGCCCGCGGCTGCCGTCCTTGCGGGCCGGGATGGCGCGCAGCAACAGCGTGACCGGGGCGGCCAGCACGAGGAACAGCGGCACCAGCATCGCGAGGATCATGTGCTGCACCATGTGGCCGCTGAAGATCACGTGCCCGTACACGGCAGGGCCGCCGCTGGTCACCCAGAACATCACGACCATGCCCAGGCACCACGACACGGTGCGCCCCACGGGCCACTTGTCCCCCCGGCGCGCGAGCCGCAGCACCCAGCGCAGGTAGACGACCAGGCCCGCCACGCACGCGAACGCCAGCAGCGGGTCGAGGCTCCACTCGGTGAACCAGCGGGCCATGGTCGGCTCGGGCGGCAGCGCCTGGCCGGTGAGCTGGAAGGCGGGGGTGACGTCGACCGGCACCTCGTCCGGGACGGGCGGGGCGGTGGACCCGAGCGCCACGGCGACGCCGGAGACGGCACCGATGACGAGCAGCTCGACGGCGAGCAGCCGCCAGAAGAGACGGCGGACGGCGCCGGCGGACCCGGCCCGGCCGAGCCGGTCCACGACCCACATCCGGTGCGCGAACCCGAACCCGCCCAGCGCCACCATGAGCAGCGCCTTGACGAGCAGCAGCACGCCGTACGGGGTCAGCAGGTCGCCCCAGGACTCCATGCGGAGCCACGCGTTGAGGATGCCGGAGAGGCCCACCGCGGCGAAGCACCACCCCGCGACCGGGGAGAAGCGCGCGACGGCGGCCGCGGCGGTGCGACCCTCGTCGCGCCCCTCCTCCCGCGTGAGCACGGCCACGAGCAGCGCGCCCAGGCCGCCCACCCACACGGCGGCGCCGACCAGGTGCAGCAGCATCGCGCCGACGGCGAGCTCGTGGTTCGCGGCGCCGGACGCGTGGCCGGTCGTGGACTGCATGGCGAGGGCCGCGAGCGGCAGGACCGTCGTCCACAGCGCGCCGACGGGCCCGCGGACCGCCATCGCGAGCGCGGACGTGAGCGCGGCGACCACGATGATCGCGAGGTAGAGCCGGCCGAGGTCGAGGTCGGTGACGAACTGCGCGAGCCCCTGCCCGAACGCCGGCGAGGCCGGCGAGGTCCCGGAGATGTTCGCGTACCGCAGCACGAGCTGGAGGACGGCGGCCACGGCCCACACGGCGCTGGCGGCGCCGGCCGTCGTGAGCACCCGCGTCTGGGTGCGGCCGGGTGGCACCAGGCACGCCGCGACGAGGAGCGAGCCGACCGTCACGGAGACGCCCAGCTCCGTGAGCACGGTCGTCACGGGCAGGCCGTAGCGCACGATCGCGCCCGGGTCGGTGAAGCCGCTGAGGGCCTGGAACGCGCCCGAGTAGGCTCCGCCGCACAGCACGGCGAGGACGGCGGCGAGGACGGCGGCGGGCCCGGCGGCGACGAGCCACCAGGGCCGCGGCGGCACGCTCGGGGTACCGCCCGGCCGCTGCACGGCGGGGGCTGCGGAGGTCACCCGTCCAGCCTATGGGCGGCGGGCCGCGCCCCGGGACGCCCCCGGTGTGAGATCACCTGTCCCGGGCACCTTCTTCCCAATCCAACGATTATCGATTAGTGTCCCAGACGTCCCTCCACACCGGACGTCATCCACAGTCGTCAGCCCGAGCGCCCGGAGACGCGAAGCAGCGTCCCCGGCGGGCGGCAACCCGAGAGGATCAACGATGATCAAGCACCGCACCCTGGCGAGCGTGGGCACGCTCACGGTCGCCGCCCTCGCGCTCACCGGCTGCGCCGGCTCCGACGACGACGGCGGCTCCGGCGGCACCACCGAGGTGAGCATGCTCGTCAACGTCACGCCGAACCTCACCGAGGAGTACTGGAACGAGCTGGTCAAGCCGTTCGAGGACGCGAACCCCGACGTCGACGTCGTCATCCAGAACCCGGGCGCCGAGGGCGTGACCGCCGCGCTCCCCCGCCTCCTCACCGCGGGCGACGCACCCGACGTCGTGCAGTCGCTGCCCCCGACCACCGACCTCGCCCCCGAGCTGGTGGACCTGTCCCAGTACGACTGGGCGACGTCCGGCCCGCTCGCGGACCAGTACTCGATCGACGGCAAGTACTACATGGCCGGCATCGGCTTCCAGCTGCAGAGCCTGTGGTTCTACAACAAGACCGCGTTCGAGGAGGCCGGGATCGCCGAGGTCCCGACCACCGTCGACGAGCTCACCGCCGCGCTCGGCAAGCTCAAGGACGCGGGCTGGACCCCGATCCAGACCAGCGGCGACTGGGCGACCAGCCACTCGCTGCAGACGCTCGGCCTCCCGTCCGTCATCGGCCAGGACCCGGAGTGGTTCGCCCGGATGAGCGCGGGCGAGGCCACCTTCTCCGACACGTACGGCGACGCCGTCGCCACCTACGCCGACTGGGTGGCGAAGGGCTACGTCCCCAAGGACGCGCTGGGCATCAAGTACCCCGACGCCGAGCAGGCCTTCCTCTCCGGCAAGAGCGCGATCTACCCGATGGGCAGCTGGTTCGCCGGCACCGAGGCGAAGGCGGAGGAGAAGGCCGAGATCGGCGTCTTCCGCGCCCCCGCCGTCGACGGCGTCGCCAGCCCGGCCATGGGCGCGAACATCGCCAGCCCGTACTCGATCCTCAAGGCGAGCGAGAGCCAGGACGCGGCGGCGAAGCTCGTCGAGTTCCTCGTCACCGACCAGGACGCCGTCGCCAGCCAGCTCGAGGTCGACGGCAACTTCCGCGACGGCTACGAGTACGAGATGGACGAGCTGGGCAAGGAGCTGCTGCAGATCGTGGCGGACACGCCCGCCGAGGCGTACACGCCGACCGGCCAGGGCTACGGCGAGCGCACGCTGCCCACCGGCTACTCGGACGAGATCAACGCGCAGACGCAGGCCCTGATCGGCGGCACCGCCCCCGACAAGGTCGACACCGCGATGGACGGCTGGTTCGCCTCGACGATCGGCTGACGCCGACCGCACCCCACCCGCCCGGGCGCGGCGACGCCGCCGCGCCCGGGCCCGCACCACCCATGGAAGGCCCTGCGATGGCAACCCTCACCGCGACGCGCACGGTCCCGCCCGTGCGCCGACGCCCCGCGGCGCGCGTGTGGCGCGACCGCCTGCCCGGCATCGTCATGGGCGGCCCCGCCGTCCTCGTCTTCCTGGCGATGTTCATCGTGCCGATGGTCCTGGCGTTCGTGCTGAGCCTGACCGACTGGAACGGCTACAGCCTGAACTTCACGTTCATCGGCTTCGAGAACTACGCGGAGGCCTTCCGCAACCCCCGCACCGTGGACGCGGCGGTCTTCACCGGGGTCGTCGCGTTCTGCGGCACGGTCCTGTGCAACGGCGTCGGGCTGTTCATCGCCGCGCTGATCGCCGGCAACGGCCGCGCGAACACGCTGCTGCGCACGATCTTCTTCTACCCGTACATCATCAGCGCGCTGATCATCGGGTTCCTGTGGTCGGCGATGCTCTCCCCCGAGGGCGCGGTGAACGGCCTGCTGGGGCACCTCGGCGTCGGGCCGGTGCCGTTCCTCACCGAGGTCGCGTTCGCGAAGGCGAGCGTGATCCTCACGATCGTGTGGTCGCACTTCGGCTTCAACATGATCCTGTTCCTCGCGGGCATCAAGTCCGTGCCCACCGAGTACTACGAGGCCGCCACCGTGGACGGCGCCTCCAAGTGGCAGCAGTTCCGCAACGTGACGCTGCCGCTCATCGCCCCCGTGTTCACCGTGAACCTCGTGCTCACGCTGGTGGGGCTGCTCAAGGTCTACGACATCGTGCTGGCACTGACCGACGGCGGCCCCGCCGGGTCCACCCAGACGATCGTGTACCAGATCCTGCGGGACTCGTTCGCGAACTCGGAGCTCGGCTTCGGCGCGGCGCAGTCCGTGGTCCTGCTGCTCGTCACCGCCGTGCTGGGCCTCGCGGTCACGTTCGCCCGGCGCGGCGCGGAGAAGAAGGTGGCCGACTGATGGCGACGACGACGCACCCGACGACCCCCGTGAGCCCGCCGTCGGCCCCGGCGCCGAGCGCGCCGCGCCCGACGTCGCGGTCCCGACGCCGGCCCGCCCCGGGCGCGGGCACGATCCTCAAGTGGGTGGTGCTGGGCCTCGGCGCGCTGGTGATGCTCGTGCCGCTGTACATCATGGTGATCAACGCCTTCAAGCCGCAGGACGCGATCATCTCCTCGCCGCTGGCGATCACCCCGGACACGTTCAGCCTGGAGTACCTGCAGGCCGCGCTCACCAGCGAGAAGTTCAACGTGGTGAAGGCCTACGGCATCACGCTGCTGTTCGTGGCGCTGGTGAACCTGTGCGGCATCGCGCTCGCCGCGCCCGTCGCGTACGTCATCGCGCGCGGCCGGTCGAAGTGGCACCTGGGCCTGCTGCTGCTCTTCGTGTCCGGCCTGTTCATCCCGGGCCAGGTGACGCTGATCCCCGTCGTCTTCGTGCTGCGGGTGCTCGGGCTCATCAACACGATCCCGGGCTTCATCCTGTTCGAGACGGCGGCGACGCTGCCCGTGACGATCTTCCTGTTCGCCGCCTACCTGCGCACCGTGCCGCGCGACATCGACGAGGCGGCCGCGCTGGACGGGGCCGGCAAGATCCGGGCGTTCTGGTCGTGCATCTTCCCGATCATGAAGCCGGTCGTCGCGACGATCGTCGTGCTGAACTCCATCAGCGTCTGGAACGACTTCGTCAGCCCGCAGATCATCCTGGGCCCGAGCTCCGGCATCTACACCGTGACGACGGGCGTGTACGCGGCGGTGGGCGAGTTCTCCACCGACTACACGACCGTCTTCCCGACCCTGCTGCTGGCGGTGAGCCCGGCGATCCTGTTCTTCGTCCTCATGCAGCGGCACATCATCGGCGGCCTGGTCGCCGGCGCGACGAAGGGCTGAGGCCGACATGAGTGAGACGACCGACCCCCGCGTCCCCACGACGCCGCTGCACGAGGTCCCCGCCTGGGCCGTGCTCGAGCGCCGCCTGTTCGACGCGACGGAGGAGGCCTGGCGCCTGTTCTCCGCGCGGTACACCGGGCCCGACGGCCGCATCCTGCACGCGGGCGGCTTCGAGCACCGCGACGGCGTGGACGACCTGTACGAGCCGTTCTTCAACTGGCCCGCGTTCTACGCCCTGGGCGGCAGCGACGAGGTGCTCGCCGCCGCGAAGCACCACTTCGAGGGCGTGACGGCGCAGCTCACCGAGGGCGGCATGCTCACCGGCGAGTACGAGAACGGGTACGACTGGTTCCACCAGGGCGAGTCGCTGCTGTTCTTCTACGGCCTGTGCGCCGCCGACCCGGGCGACGACCGCTTCGCCGAGCGCGCCCGCCGGTTCGCCGCCCTGTACACGGACCCGGCGCACGGCAACTACGACCCGGCCCGCAACATCGTCACCGCGCCGCACAACGGTGCGCGGGGCCCGCTGCCCGGGCTGGGCACCGAGTGGCTCACGTACCCGGCGTCGCTCGACTACATGGAGGCGTACGGCCTGCCGCTGCACGGGCTGCCGGGGATCACGCGGTGGTCCGACCTGGAGGACCCGGCGCACGCCCGGCTCATGGGCGACGAGCTCCAGCGCCGGGCGGCGGGGGACACCGCGGTCAACCTCGCCGCGACGTCCCTCGTGGTCAACCGCTGGCTGTACGACGGCGACGCCGCGTCCGCCGCGTGGGTGGCGCGGTACGTCGACGGCTGGCGCGAGCGCGCCGCCGCGGCGGGCGGCCTCATGCCGGACAACGTCGCGCCCGACGGCGTCGTCGGCGGCCTGCACGACGGCGCCTGGTACGGCGGCCACTACGGCTGGACCTGGCCGCACGGCCTGCACTCGGTCGGCATGAGCACGCTGATCGGCGCGATCAACGCGTCGTTCGTCTCGGGGGCCTCCGGGGCACGCGACGACGGGCCGCTCGACCTCGTGCGCACCATGCTCGACACGGCGCTGGACCACGCGATCACCGCGCCCGTCACCGAGACCCCGTTCAGCCTGCGCGGCAGCTGGCTGGAGCGGCTGGGCCCGCACGCCGCCGAGCCGGCCACGCTCGTGCCGTACCGGTTCGGCGCCGACGGCTGGTTCGACTTCGGCCCGCTCCAGCTCGACCTGCCCACCTGGCTGTGGTGGTGGACGCGCGACGACGCCGATCGCAAGCGCCTGGACCGGGTGCTCGACGGCATCCCCGGCTCCGACGAGGTCCGACCGTTCCGCGACAAGGTGGAGGCCGGGCACGAGGGGCCGTGGCTCGCGTTCCTCGACGGTTCGCTGCCGGACTATCCGGAGCGCGCGCTGTCGATGGCGCTGGGCCAGCTCGCCCGCCGCGTCGCCGTGATGGACGCCGAGCCCGTGGACCCCGAGACCGTGCACCTGCACTTCTGGCAGCGCGCCAACCCGGTCGTCACGGAGGTGCTCGGGCAGCTGATCACCGGCACCCCGCAGACGCTGTACAACGGCGGGCTGCCGTTCGCCGCCGTGGCCTACACCGACGCCGACCGCGGCCGCCCCGGCCTGCCGCCGGACGTCGCGGCGCTCGTCTCCGGCCTCGACCGCGACGCGGACGGCACGGGCCGTGTCGAGCTCGGCCTCGTCAACCTGTCCCCCACGCACGCCCGGCGCGTGCGCGTGCGGCCGTCGCGGTTCGGCGAGGAGCGCCTGACGGGCGTCGTCACGCGCGGTGAGGACGGCGGCGTCTGGCCCGGCCCGTCCACGGCGTCGGCCGGCCGCGCCGGCATGCGGACCGCCGCGACCCTCCCGCTGGACGCGCCCGACCTGCTCGTCGAGCTGCCGCCGTCGCACCGCGCCGACGTCGTGCTGCTCACCGCACCCGCCGGCAGCGCGCCGCGTCACCAGCAGCCGCGCCACCAGCACCACCTGCACCACGAAGGAGCCCGACCATGACCGAAGCCCTCGCGCCCGTCGACACCGTGCCCACCGACCCCGGCGCCGGCCTCGTGCGGCCCGAGATCACGCTGCCCGTGCGCGGCGGGTCCTACGAGCGCGCGGACGTCGAGACGCTGGAGCGGCTCGGCCAGGTCTCGTCCGCGACGGCCTGCGCGAAGCTGCACGGACTCGGCATCCGGCACTCGTTCGTCGAGGGCCCGCGCCCGCTCAGGCCCGGGTACCGCGTCGTGGGCTCCGCGCTCACGCTGCAGTTCATGCCGCAGCGCGAGGACCTGGCCGCCGGCGACGAGCAGGAGTACGTGGAGCGGCACACGGCCCTGTGGCACGTGCTCGAGGCCGTGCAGCCCGGCGACGTGCTCGTGATCCAGGCGTACGGCAGCCGGTTCTCGGGCTGCGTGGGCGACATCCTCGCGCGCTACTTCCAGCGCAAGGGCGGCGCCGGCATGGTCGTCGACGGCCGCATCCGCGACTCGGGCAAGATCGCCGACCTCGGCCTGCCCGTGTGGTCGACCGGCGTCACGCCGCACTACGCCTCGCAGTCGGAGCTGTTCCCCTGGGCCTACGACGTGCCCGTCGCCGTCGGCGGCGTGCTGTGCATGCCGGGCGACCTCGTCGTCGCGGACGACGACGGCCCCGTCATCGTCCCGCGCGCGATGGCGGACCAGGTGGTCGAGTCCGCGCAGGACCACGAGGAGTGGGAGGTCTTCAGCCGGCGTCGCCTCGACGAGGGCGCCCGCCTGAGCGACTACTACCCCCTGACCCCCGACACCCGAGGGGAGTTCGAGGCATGGCGTTCCGCGCAGGGCTCCGCCCGCTGACCTCGACGGGTGCGGCCGACGCCGCCGGGGACGTCGCGGCGACGCTCGCCGCGTCGTCGTTCGGCCTCGGCTGCGCGCCGATCGGCAACCTCTTCACGCCGGTGGCGGAGGCCGACGCCGAGGCGACCGTCGGCCGCGCGCTCGAGCGCGGCCTCCGTTTCTTCGACACGGCGCCGCACTACGGCGAGGGCGTCAGCGAGCTGCGGCTCGGGCACGCCCTGGCCGGCGTCGACCGGGACTCCGTCGTCATCGCCACCAAGGTGGGTCGCGTGATCGTCGACGCCGACGGCGCGCCCGTCCCGTCGGGCGGCACCGGCGGCCCGGGCGGCACGACGGTCGGCGACCTCGGCCGCGACGGCGTGCTGCGGTCGCTGGAGGGCAGCCTCGCGCGGCTCGGCACCGACCGCGTCGACCTGCTGTACCTGCACGACCCGGCCGACGTGGACGAGGCGCTGCGTGGCGCCCTGCCCGCGATGCTCGACCTGCGCGACCAGGGCGTCGTGCGGGCCGTGGGGGTCGGGATGGGGCGGAACGCGCCCGTGGCGCGGCTGGTCCGCGAGGCCGCCGGCGCGCTGGACGTCGTCATGCCCGCCGGGCGGGTGACCCTGCTCGACCGCACCGCCCTGGACGACCTGCTCCCGGCCGCCCGCGAGCGCGGGGTCGGCGTCGTCGCGGCGGGGGTCTACAACTCCGGGGTGCTCGCCGACCCGGTGGCGGCGCCGTTCTTCGACTACCACCCGGCGTCGCCGGAGCAGGTGGACCAGGCGCTGCGGATGGCCGCCGCGTGCCACCGCGAGGGGGTCGACCTGCCCACCGCCGCCGTCCGCTGGCCGCTGCTCGTCCCCGGCGTCGAGGCCGTCGTCGTGGGCGCGCGCACCCCCGCGGAGGTGGACGTCTTCGCCGACGCCGCCGACGCCGTCGTCCCCGACCGCCTGTGGACGGAGCTCGACGCGATCGCGAGCTCTGCCGAACAGGCGGTTGACACCGTTATCGGGTCGCATGGCACCGCATAACGGTGTCAACCGCCTGTTCGGCGAGAGCGTGAACGGGGTCGTGGACGCGCACGTGCACCTGTGGGACACGGCCGCGTCGCGGATCTCGTGGTTCCGGGACGACCTGGATCTGCCCGCCCGCGTCGGCCCGGAGGACCTGGCCCGCGCCGTCGCGACGTCGCCGGTGCCCGTCCGGGCCGCCGTCGCCGTGCAGGCCGCGGACACCGAGGGCGAGGCACGTTGGCTCGCGCGGCAGTCGGCGGGGCACGGGCCGCTGCCCGGCCCGGTCGTGCTGCAGTACGACGCCCGCCCCGACGACCCCGGCGCTTGGGCCGGCATGGCGCAGCCGCTGGTCGACGACGGCGTCACCGTCGCAGGGATCCGGCTCGCCGTCCCGGGCGGCGCGGCGGACCTGTCCGACGTCGCCGGGCTGGACGCGCTGTGCGAGGGCCTCGCGGCGTCGGGCCGCGTGCTCGAGACGCTGGTGCGCCCGGACCAGCTCCCGGCCGTCGCCGCGCTGGCCGGGCGGCACCCGCACCTCGACCTCGTCGTCTGCCACCTCGGCCTCGGCACGGGCGACCCCGACGCGTCGTGGCGCGACGCCCTCGCCGCCGTCGCCGCCCGCCCCCGCGCGCACGCCAAGCTGTCGGGCGTCCACACCACGGCTCCCGACGACGCCGGGCGCACGGCCGCCGCCGCCCGGGTCGCCGTCGACCTGCTCGGCACCGGGCGGCTGCTGTTCGGCAGCGACTGGCCGATGTCCGCGCGGGTCGCCCCGTACGCGCAGATCGTCGAGCGCACCGCCGCCGCCCTCCCCCCGCTCGACGACGCCGCGGCGACGGCGGTCTGGTCCGGGACGGCGGCGCGCCTCTACGGCGTCGCCGCGGGGTGAGCGACGCCTACGCGAACCGCGCCAGCGCCTCGGCCGTCACCGGGGCGAAGCAGTTCACCAGCGTCCCGTCCGGGTCCCGCACCAGCAGCGACCGGTTGCCCCACGGCATGGTGGTCGGCGGGGTGACGACCTCGACCGTGTCGTCGAGCCCGGCGTGCACCGCGTCCACGTCCTCGACGCGGAACTCCACGATGGCGGTGCGGTTGCTGGCGGGTGCCGCCGAGCCCGGCCCGAACAGGCGAACGGTGGCGGTGCTGCCGATGGCGAGGGTGCCGTGCGGGGTGCGCAGCTCGGCGAACTCCGGCGACGGGCGGTCCGCGACGACGCCGGTGAGCCGCTCGTAGAAGGCGGTCAGCCGCTCGACGTCGTCGGTGATGAGGCGGACGGAGACGAGGCTGGTGGCGAGGCTGCTGGCGTGGGTCATGGTGGTGGTCCTCCCGGTCGGGGTGCGGTCAGCGCCGCAGGCTCCCCGCGGCTCCGACCAGCCTGCGCCGGCTCCGCGACACCCCGACGTCGGTGTTTTCGGGGCGCCTCCCCTCGCCACCGTCAGCCCAGGAGCGTGAGCGTCCGCAGGTCCCCGTCCGGCACCTGGATGTCCTCGGGCCGGACGACGCGCCGGGGCGCGCGCTCGGCGGTGGCCGTGACGCGGTCGACGCGGTCGAGGCGGAAGGCCCGGATCCCGTCGCGCAGCCGGCACCACGCCAGCAGGTACCACCCGGTGGACGAGCCGACGAACCCGAGCGGCTCGACGTCGCGCACGGTCGCGGCGCCCTCGCGGTCCGTGTACCGCAACCGCAGGACCCGACGCGCGGAGGTCGCGTCCGCGAGGACGGCGGGGATCGCGGGTCCGTCGGCCGGCGTGCCCAGCAGGTGCACGCGGGATGCGAGGTCGTGCGCGGCGGCCGCGTCGTCGTCGCGCATGGCCGCGAGGATCTTGCGCAGCGCGGTCGACCCGCCGGCGGCGAACGGCGTCCCGGCCAGGCCACCGAGGGCGACCGCGACGGCCACCGCCTCGTCGGGGCTGAAGTTCACCGGCGGTAGCGTCCGGGAGCGGTCGAGGCAGTAGCCGCCGGTCCTCCCCGGCTCGGCCCAGACGGGCACCCCGGCCTGCTGCAGCGCGGTGATGTCCCGCTCCACGGTGCGCCGGCTCACCTCGAACCGGGCCGCCAACCACGACGCGCTCCGCGGGCGGGGAGCGACCGCCCGCAGCTCCTCGACGATCGCGTACAGCCGGTCGGTCCGGTTCACGCGACGACCCTACGCGCGCGCCGCCCGCCGCCTCGCCCGCCGTCGACGCCGTGGGAGGATCGCGACGGTGCCGGCGCCGCGCCGGCCGTGACGCACGGGAGGAACGATGTTCGCGAGGTCGCTGGGCGACGACGGCGCGGAGCTGCGTCCGCTGGAGCCGTGGCACGCGGAGGAGCTGCTGGCGACGATCGACCGCGGCCGCGAGTTCGTCGGTCGGTTCGTCGGCCTGGCGGACCGCATCACGGACCTCGCGTCGAGCCGGTCGTTCCTCGAGTCGTACGCGCAGAAGGCGGCCACCGACACCGGGCGCCTCTACGGCATCTGGCTGGACGGCACCCTGGTGGGCGGCGTCCTGTTCCGCACGATGGACGTGGCGCAGGGCACGGCCGAGGCCGGGTGCTGGCTGGAGCCGGCGGCCGCGGGCCGGGGCCTCGTGACGCGGGCGTCGCGCGTCATCATCGACTGGGCGGTCCGCGAGCGCGGCATCCACCGGGTGGAGTGGTGGGCGGCGTCGGGCAACGCGCCGAGCATCGCCGTCGCCCGCCGGCTGGGGATGCGGCGCGACGGCGTGCTGCGCGAGCACCACGAGCACCGGGGCGTGCGGCAGGACATCGAGGTCTGGTCGGTGCTCGCGCCGGAGTGGGAGGCACAGGCATGAGCGGCGGCCCGCACGACGACGTCGAGCTGATCGGCGGGGTCGAGAAGCGCGAGATCGTGCTCGTGGAGCCGGACCCGGCCTGGCCGGCGCGGTTCGAGCGGGAGCGCGCCCGCATCCTCGGCGCCCTGGGCCCGGTCGCGGTGCGGGTGGACCACGTGGGGTCGACGTCGGTGCCCGGGCTCGCTGCCAAGCCGATCGTCGACATCGACGTCAGCGTGCCCGACGTCGAGGACGAGAGCGCCTACCTGCCCGCGCTGCTCGCGGCCGGCTACGAGCTGCGCGTGCGGGAGCCCGGCCACCGCCTGGTCCGCACGCCCGAGCGCGACGTGCACGTCCACGTGTGCGCCGCCGGCAGCGACTGGGAGCGGAACCACCTGCTGTTCCGCGACCGGCTCCGGCACGACGCCGACGACCGCGCCGCCTACGCCGCGCTCAAGCACGAGCTCGCGGCCCGCGACTGGCCGAGCATGAACGACTACGCCGACGCCAAGGGGGGCCTGATCGCCGAGATCACCGCCCGGGCGGAGGCATGGGCCGCCGCCACGGGCTGGACGACCTAGCCCTCAGCCGTCGGCGCCGTCGCGCCGTCGTCGCCCGCGCCGGTCTCCTGGTCCAGCAGCGTGCCCGCCGCGTGCGCCTCGAAGAGCGTGGACGCGGCCTCGGCGTCGCCGTCGTCGAGGACGTCGAGCAGGCTGCGGTGCCAGTCGGCCACCTGGTGCCAGTCGCCCGTGAACTCGGGGTCGCCGAGCAGGTGCATCGACCGCAGGCTGGGCTCGATGATGTCCCACATGCGCGGCAGGTAGGTGTTGCCGCTGGCCTCGATGACGGCGCGGTGGAAGCCGAAGTCGAGCTCGCGGAACGCGGGCAGGTCGGCGGCGTCGACGGCGCCGTGCATCTCGTCGATGACCTTCTCCAGGCTGGAGCGGGTCTCGGGCGCGAGCTGCCCGCACGCGAGCCGGCCGGCGAGCGCCTCGAGGGCGACGCGCGCCTGCTTGGCCTGCTGCGCCTCCTCGTCGGAGTACTGCGCCACGAAGTTGCCCTGGTGGCGCACGTGCGTCACCAGGCCCTCGTGGGCGAGGCGCTTGAGCGCGTCGCGCACGGGCGCCTGGCTGACCTGGAGGCGGCGGGCGAGCTGCGACTCGACGAGCTGCTCCCCCGGTTCGAGCTGGGACGTCTTGATCATCGACTTCACGAGGTCGTAGATCTGGTCCGACAGCAGCCCGCGCTCCAGGCCGCTGATCGAGCTGAGCGCGTCCGTCATCCCTGCAGCCTCACGTCGTTCCTCGGGTCGTTATCGACAATCGTTTGTGCGTCGTCAGCGTACGCCGCCAGCCACGCGTCCGCGATCATCCGGGACGCCGGGGGCGTCGGGTGCACGCCGTCCGGGGCGAGGGCCGCGGCACCGGCGTCCCGGGCGGCGCGGGTCAGCAGGGAGTGCAGCGGCACCAGCGCGGCCCCGGTCTCGGCGGCCAGGCGCGCGACGACGTCCCGCTTGCCGTCGAGGTCCTCGAACCAGCCCTCCTGCTCGTCGCGCACCGGGAGCAGGAACGGCTCGACCAGCACGAGCCGCGGGCTGCCCGGCACGCGCGCGAGCAGCCGCCGGTAGGTGGCCTCGAACGCCGCGGCGCTCGTCGGGTCGTCGGAGTCGAAGCGGCGCCAGGTGTCGTTGACCCCCACGTACACGGTGAGGACGTCGGGCGCCGTCGGCGCGACGTCGCGCTCCCACCGCTCCTCGAGGTCGACGGCGCGGTTGCCGCCGATGCCGAGGTTGAGCACGACGGCGTCGGGCAGGTCCGCCGCGACGAGGGAGACGTAGCCGTCGCCGAGCGACGCCTCGTCCGCGCGGTCGCGGCCCGCGTCGGTGATGGAGTCCCCGACGAACACGAGGCGTCCGGGGGCTGCACTGCTGGTCATGAGCTCTCCTTCGAGTGGCGGACGGGTCCGACCGTAGCGGGTCGGGGCCACCGTCGCCGCATTGTCAGCGATTATCGATTAATGTAACCTGCCGGTGCTTGACGATCCGGGCGCGCCGCACCCGCGTCGCCCCGAGAACCCCGTGACCACACGAGAGGTCGGAGCACTCGCAATGAAGCGACCACTGTCAGCTCTGCTGCTGACGTCCCTGCTCGTCGCAGGGACGCAGACGGCAGCACATGCCGAACCGCCCCCGCAGTCCGCCCCGCAGGCCAAGGCCGGCACCGTCCTCTACGTCTCCCCCGACGGCCGGGACGGCGCGAAGGGCACGCAGAAGCGCCCCCTCGCCACGCTCGAGGGTGCCCGTGACGCGATCCGCGAGCTGCCGAAGGGACAGCGCAAGAAGGGCGTCACCGTGTACCTCCGCGAGGGCACGTACGAGCGCTCGGAGTCCTTCCTCCTCGGTGAGGAGGATTCCGGGACCGCGGACGCCCCCATCACCTACCGCTCCTACCCCGGCGAGCGCGCCACGATCTCGGGCGGCAAGGAGCTGCCCTACGACGGCTTCTCCCCCGTGACCGACGAGGCCGTGCTCGACCGGATCATCGAGACGTCCGCGCACGACGACGTCCTGCAGATCGACCTGCGCGACCTCGGCATCGACGACTACGGCCAGCTCAGCCGGCACGGCTACTGGAAGGCCAACGACGTCTCGACGACGCCGCCCATGGAGCTGTACGTGGACGGCGAGGACATGACCCTCGCCCGCTGGCCCAACGCCGGCGCGGCGAAGGACACCGTCCAGATGAACAAGATCGTCGACCCCGGCCCCACCAAGGACGACGCCGACCTGCAGGAGCGCGGCGGCACGTTCAGCTACTCCTACGACCGCCCGCAGTACTGGGGCGAGGCGGAGGACGTCTGGATGGACGGCATCTTCGGCCAGAGCTGGGAGTGGTCGTACAACAAGGTCGAGTCGATCGACACGGACGCCCGGACCATCACGCTGCGGTACGGCGAGATGTCGGGGCTCATGAAGACCTGGTACCCGGACTTCCACTTCGCGCAGAACCTGCTCGAGGAGCTCGACGCGCCGGGCGAGTACTACATCGACCGCGAGACCGGGATGCTCTACCTGGTGCCGAACGCGTCGTTCCTGGCCGAGCGCGGGGCGCCCGTCGTCACGACGCTGGACGAGCCGATGATCCGGACCGACGGGGCGTCGTACGTGACGTTCGACGACCTGGTGCTCGAGTACGGGCGGGCGCTGGGCGTCGTCGTCCTCGGCGGCAGCCACGTGACGGTCTCGAACAGCGACGTGCAGAACTTCGCCGACGGCGGCGTCTCCATCAACTCGCCGGGGCGGTACACGTACGACGGCATCCCGGTGAACCGGGGCGGTCGCGACCACGCCGTCGTCTCCAGCGACATCCGCCACGTGGGCGGGGTCGGCGTCGTGCTGACCGGCGGGGACAAGACGACCCTGGAGCCCGGGCGCAACCGCGTCGAGGACTCGCACATCCACGACTTCGCCTACTACCACAAGGCGTACAACCCGGGCGTCATGTTCGACGGCGTCGGGAACGTCGCACGCGGCAACGAGATCAACGACGCGCCGCACCCGGGCGTCATCGTGCACGGCAACGACCACCTGTTCGAGCAGAACGAGGTGTACGACGTCTGCAAGACGTTCCAGGACCTCGGCGCGATCTACATGAACTCGGGCGAGACGCCGCAGCAGCGCGGGCACGTGTTCCGGCAGAACTACTTCCACGACGTCGGCCTCACCAAGCACGGCGTCGAGGGCATCTACGCCGACAACTTCACGTGGGACCTGGAGATCAGCCAGAACGTCTTCGTGGACATGGGCAACGACGCGATCAAGTCCGGCTCTGCCGACCACATCGACGCCACGAACAACGTGTTCGTCGACACCACCGTGCCGTACGACAACTACACGCAGTGGATGGGCGACGGCGAGGGCAACACCGTCGACCGCGTCTACATGCCGAAGTGGGAGAAGGTGTTCGCCGACAACAAGGACTTCGTCGGCACGCCGTACCTGGAGAAGTACCCCGAGCTGGGCCACTTCTTCGAGGACAACCACTACTTCCCGAACAACTCCACGTTCGCGAAGAACGTCGTGTGGAACCCGGACCGCGCGCGCAACCCCGACGTCAACGCCGAGGGCGCGCTCGACACGAAGAACCTCCTCAACTACGGGACCGGCGACGACGCCAACTGGGTGACGGACGCCGACCCGGGGTTCGTCGACGCGGCGAACGGCGACTACACGCTGCGCGAGGACGCCGCCGTCTTCGACCAGATCCCCGGGTTCGAGGCGATCCCGTTCGGCGAGATCGGCACGGACGGTCACGTCGGCCAGTCGCAGACGCCGGACAGCGTGGCCCTGGAGTCGCTGGTGCTGCCGGCGGACCAGCTGGCGGTGACGCTCGGCGACGAGTTGTCGGTGGCCGCCCAGGCGGTGCCGTGGAACGCCACCCGGCAGGCCGTCACGTACACCTCGAGCGACCCCGAGGTCGCGACCGTCAGCGCCGCGGGGATCCTCACCGCCGTCGCGCCCGGCGAGGTGACCGTGACCGCGGAGGCGAAGGCCGACGCGGGCGTCCGCGACGAGATGACCGTGACCGTGGCGGCCGGCGACGGCGTGCTCCACTCGACGGACTTCGAGACGGGCGGCAACGGCTGGGCCACCGACCCGAACCGCGCGATCGTCGACGACGGCACGGGCGACCACGTCTACCGGATCAAGAACGGCGCCAACTCCCAGCTCGACCGCTCCTTCTCGGAGTACGCGCTCGACTTCACCGTGACGACGCCCGCCGAGGTGCCCGAGGGCGGGCAGATGCTCGTCTACGACCGCACCGGCAGCACGCCGGGCGGGTACGTCCGCTACCGCCACGCGGCGGCCGGCTCGACGTGGACGATCTTCGACTCCGCGTGGGGCACCGTGAAGGAGGTGACGCTCCCCGCGGGCGAGGGGCTGAAGGCGTCCACGCAGTACGACGTGCGCGTCGTGGTGACGGCGGGCGGCGTGCGCGTGCTGCTCGACGGCGACGAGGTCGTCGCGGGGGCCAACCCGGCGCCCGCCGGCGCCGGCAAGGTCGGCTTCTACGTGCAGGGCTTCACGTCGCTCGACTTCGACGACGTGCGGTTCTCGCTCGTGGGCGTCGACCCGGACGGCCTGACCCTGGCGCCGTCCGAGGCGACGATCGAGCCGGGCGAGACCCACCCGCTCGCGCCGTCGTTCACCCCCGCGGACGCCACGCGCACCGGCCTGGGGTGGACGTCGAGCGACGAGTCCGTCGCGACCGTCGACGCGAAGGGCGTGGTCCGCGGCGTCGCCGCCGGCACGGCCACGATCACGGCGACGTCCACCGTGGTGCCCGGCCTCGCGGCGTCGTCCACCGTGACGGTGCGGGCGGCGGAGCACCCCGTGACGTCGCTCGGCGCCGAGATCCTCGACCCCGCCGCCTGGGCGCCGGGCGAGGGGGTCACGGTGGCCGACGGCGCGGCCCACCTGGCGCCGCGCGGCGCGTGGAGCTTCAAGCCGAAGCAGTTCGGCGACGAGCTGCTCCGGTTCGACACGTCCGTCGGCGCCTTCAACGGCGGCTGGTTCGGGTTCTCCGTGCGGTCCAAGACCGCCGGCGACCCCGTGTGGACCAACAGCAGCTCGGGCTACCTCGTGGTCATCAAGGAGGACGTCATCGAGATGCAGAAGTGGAGCCCCGCCGTCTTCATGGTCGACACGTTCCCCAACACGGTGATCGAGCCGGGCTCCACCCACGAGGTGACGTTCGGCGCCGTCGACGTGGAGGGCGGCACCCGCGTGGTGCTGCGCGTGGACGGCGAGCCCGTGTGGAGCTACCTCGACGACGCGGCCGACAACCCGCTCGCCACCGACGGGTACTTCACCGTCTACCGGCAGGGCCCGGCGGGCGAGATGAGCATCTCCCCCGCGAGCTGACCGAGTTCCCTCCGAGCACGGGATCCGTACCGCCCGTGGATGGCGGTACGGATCCCGTGCTCGAAGGGAGTTTCACCTCCCGTCCCCTAGGGTCCTGACCGTGTGGTCGAGAGCGACGTCCCGGGAGACGCTGCGGGTGCGGGCGGCGCTCGACGACGCCGCGCACGCGCTCGGATCGACGCTCGACGCAGGACAGCGCGCCGCCGCGGACGTGCTCGCCGCGGCCGGCGCGCGCGTCGCGCTCGGCCGTCGAGGACGGCGGGGCGTCTACCTGCACGGGCCCGTGGGCCGAGGGAAGACGTTCCTCGTCGACGCCCTCCTGAGTGCCCTGCCGCCTGACGGCGTGCTCCGGGTGCACGCCTTCGAGGCAGCCCGGCGGCTGCACGCGGCCGTCGCCCGCGAGTCAGGGAACGCCGGGGCCCTCCCGCGCGCCCTCGCGAGCCTGCTCGACGGCACTCGCGTCCTGTTCCTCGACGAGCTGCACGCCCACGACCCCGGGGACGCGATGATCCTCTCCCGCCTGGTGCGCGAGGCCGTCGGTCGCGGCATCCCGCTGCTCGCGACGTCGAACTACCCGCCCGACGGCCTGCTGCCCAGCCCGCTGCACCATCACCTGGTGCTCCCGCTCGTGCGGTCGATCGCGGAGTGCTGCGACGTGGTGGAGGTCGCGCCCGGCGAGGACTACCGCCGCCGCGGGCACCTCGCGGACCGGTCGGGCTGGCGTGCGGGGGCGTGGGTCGTGCCAGGCAGCGCCGCCCAGGTCACGGCACTCGGGCTCGGCACCCCGGACCCGGGCGACCGCTTCCCGGTGCGGCTCCCGGCGACAGCGCTGCGCACCCTCGCCGCGACCGGCCCCGGCACCCCGGAGGGCGTGGTGCACCTCGACTTCCGCGAGCTGTGCGAGGCACCCACCTCGGTGGGCGACGTCATGGACCTCGTCGACCGGTACGGCACGCTCGTCGTGTGGCGGGTGCCGCGGCTCTCGGCGACGACGGCGGACGGGGCGCAACGGTTCGCGAACCTCGTCGACGTCGCATGGGACCGGGACGTGCGGCTCGTCGTCCTCGCCACGAGCCCGCCCGACGACGTCCTGGACGCCGACGTGCGCGACCGCGACCGGATCGCCAGCCGCCTCGCCGCCCTTCCCAGGGTCTGAGGCCGGACCGGCCGCGGACGCGCCCGCCTTTCCTCAGCCCTTGACCGAGCCCAGCATCACGCCCGACACGAAGAACCGCTGCACGAACGGGTAGACGCACAGGATCGGCACGATCGTGAGGATCATCGTGACCGCCTGGATGTTGGCCGAGACGGCCTGGGTGGTGGCACCGACGGCGGCAGCACCCTCGGAGGCCGACGACGACGCCCCGGCGATGAGGTTGCGCATGAAGAGCGTGACGGGGAAGAGCTCGTTCTTGTCGAGGTACAGGAACGCCGAGAACCAGTCGTTCCAGTAGGCGACCGAGTAGAACAGCACCATCGTGGCGAGCACGGCCTTCGACAGCGGCAGCACGATGCGGCCGAAGATCCCGAACCACCCCAGCCCGTCGATCTGCGCCGCCTCCTCGAGCTCTTGCGGCAGGTTCTCGAAGAACGACTTCATGACCAGCAGGTTGAAGACGGAGACGGCGCCCGGGAGCACCACCGCCCACATGGTGTTCTTCAGCCCGAGCGACGAGATGAGCACGTAGTTGGGCACCAGCCCGCCGTTGAAGAACATCGTGAAGACCGCGATGCCGATGAGCACCCCGCGACCGCGCAGGTGCCGCTTGGAGATCACGAACGCGAACGTCGTGGTCAGGACCATCGCGATGGTGGTGCCGACGAACGTGTAGACGAGGGTGTTGCGGTAGCTGCTCCAGAACAACCCGTCCTGGGACACGGCCCGGTAGGTGTCGAGGTTGAACCCGACCGGCCAGAAGCTCACCATGCCGGCCTTGATCGCTCCGGGGCTGCTGAACGACTGCGCGAGCACGGTGACGAACGGGTAGAGCATGAACAGGGACACGACCACCAGCGCCACCGTGTTGAACACCGTGAACGCCCGGTACCCCCGGGTGTCCCGCGCCCCGACCGGCGTGCCGGCCGACCGCACGTCGCTCGTGGACGACGTCGCGCGCTGCATCACCACAGGCTTGCTCCCACCACTCGTCGCGAGATGAAGTTGGCGCTCAGCACCATCACGAGCCCGATGCACGCCTGGAAGAGGCCGATGGCGGCCGCGTAGCTGAGGTTGTTGGACACGAGCCCGACCCGGTAGAGGTACGTCGAGATGACGTCCGCCGTGGAGTACGTGAGCGGGTTGTAGAGCAGCAGGACCTTCTCGAACCCGACGTTGAGGAACGTGCCGATGTTGAGGATCACCAGCGTGATCATCGTGGGCCGGATCCCGGGGATCGTCACGTGCCAGGTCTGCTGCCACCGGTCGGCGCCGTCGATGCGCGCCGCCTCGTAGAGCGACGCGTCCACGGTGGTGAGGGCCGCGAGGTAGAGGATCGTGCCCCAGCCGACGGTCTGCCAGACCTCCGACCCCACGTAGATCGTGCGGAACCACTCCGCCCGTTGCAGGAACGGGATGCCTTCGCCGCCGAGGCCCTCGATGACCTGGTTGACCGTGCCCTGCAGCGACAGCAGCTGCATGACCATGCCCGCCACGATCACCAGCGACAGGAAGTGCGGCAGGTAGGAGATCGACTGGATGGTGCGCTTGAAGGCCTTCTTGCGCACCTCGTTGAGCAGGAGCGCGAGCACGATCGGCAGCGGGAAGCAGACGACGAGCGTCAGCCCTCCGAGGACCACCGTGTTCGAGAAGACCTTCCAGAAGGTGGGGTCGTGGATGAACATCTCCACGTACCGCAGGCCCACCCACTGCTCGCCGAAGATGCTGCCGCCCGGCCGGAACTGCCGGAAGGCGATGACGTTCCCCAGCATCGGCACGTAGCGGAAGACGACCAGGAACAGGACGGGCAGGACGGCGAGGGCGTACAGCTGCCAGTCGCGGCGCAGGCTCAGCCGCCACGACCGACGTGCGGGTCTCGACCGGCCGGCGTCCGCCCTCGGAGGTCGTTCCGAGGGTCTGTCGAGGACCGCCGCCGAAGCGGACGCCTGCCGGTCCGAGGTCGTGCTCACGGGTCAGTTCTTCTCGGCGAAGCGCTGCTGCGCGCCGTTGATCAGGTCCAGGTAGCCCTGGAGGTTCTGCCCCTCGAGCTCGGTGACGTAGTCGTCCCACTCCGCCAGCGGACGGTCGCCGAGGATGAACTTCAGCGTGTTCGTGTCCACGGTGTCCTTGAGCGGGGTGGCGAGCAGGGACGCCTGCTCCAGCTCGGCGTCGTCGAGCGGCGCCGGCGGGAACGGGTCCCGCGGGGTCCGCGACTCCAGGACCCGGTCCATGTACTCGACGAACTGGTCGGAGTTGTAGGACTCCTTCAGGGCGCGCGACTCGGTGGACTCCGCGAGGAACGTGGAGAAGCCGAGGTCCTTCGCGAGGTCGGTCTTGGCGTCCGGGTTGATGTTGTACGCGTCGAGTGAGTAGTCCGGGTCGATCGTGATCGTGCCGTCGGCGTCCTTCGTGTACGTCTCGCCCTCGACGCCCCAGCGCAGCATCTCGCGCGCGTCGGGGCTGTAGTACAGCCAGTCGAGGAACTGGACCAGGGCCACGAAGTGCGGGTCGTCCTTGGCCTCCGCGCTGATCATGAACCCGTGCCAGAAGTTGCGGGGCTCCACGACCTGGCCCGCAGGCCCGCCGGGCGGGGCGATCTGCACGAGCTCGAACTCGGCGTCCGGGTCGGCCTCCTGGAGGGCGAGCTGGAACTCCGCCACCGTGCCGGAGGCACCGGACGCCGCGAACACCGCGCTGCTCGCCACCTTCTCGGACAGCTCGTTCACGCTGCCGTCGCTGGTCGTGGTCAGGGTCTCCGGGTCGAGCAGCCCGTCCTCGACGAGCCCGTGGAAGTACTCGACCATCTCCTTGTACCCGTCGGAGGTGGCGGCGTAGGTGAACTCGCCGGCCCCCTCGTCCCAGAACGTGCCGTTGCCGAAGCCCCAGCCGGCGACGGTGCCGAAGGCGTGCGCCGCGTAGTTGAGCATCGACTGCCCCTCGAACCCGTCGGCGAGCGGCTTGGAGTCGGGGTGCTTCGCCTTGATCTTCTCGAGGGCGACGCGCAGCTCGTCCCAGGTCTCCGGCACCTCGGCACCGACCTCGTCGAAGACGTCCTTGCGGATGATCATCGAGAACACCGGGACGGACACCTCCTGCAACCCCGGGACCATGTAGTACTTCCCGTCGTCCTGCCGGAGGTTGTCGATCATGTCGCCGAGGTCCCACTCCTCGACGTACTTCTGGAAGTTCGGCATGAGGTCGACGTAGTCGCTCATCGGGAGCACCGCGCCCGACGAGACGAAGGGGGCGTCCTCGCCCGTGTAGACGAGCGGGATGATCTGGGGGGCGTCGCCGGCGCTGATGAGCAGGCTGCGCTTCTCCGTGGCGTCGCTGAACGGGATGTTGGTCGGCTGGAGCGTGACGTTGGTCCGCTTCTCGATCTCGTCGAAGAGCTGCCACGAGTCCTTGATCGGGAGCTCCGGCCAGTCGGTCCACAGGATCGAGAAGTCGAGGGGCTCCGTCGCCTTGAACTGCTGGTCGGCGGCGAGATCGGTCATCGACCCCTCGGTGTTGTCCAGCCCGGCGCCGTCCTCCTCCGCCTCGCCGCTGCACGCGGCGAGGAGCAGCAGCGACGACGCCGCGACGGCCGCCGGGACGGCCCGCCACGGGCGGCGCGTCCGCGGTGTCAGATCACCCATGATGTGTCTCCCCTTCGAGATCCCCGGGCCACGTCGCCCGAGCCGACGTACCGTCCGACTGCCCGGTCCGCCCTGGATTTTAGCGTTAAACTAGAGCCCGCCTCCGGGCCCGTCAACCCCCGTCTCACGGGAGGTTCAGCGCCGGAGGCGCAGCTCGACGGCCTGCTCGCCCGCCGCCAGGTCGACCGTCGCCGACGCCGCACCGCAGCGCGCCTCGTACCTGCCGGCGAAGCCCCCGACCTCGATCCGCCCGTCCGCGTCCGTGCGACCCGGCGTCGGACCCGTCCACCACTCGTCGCGCACCAGGGACCGCAGCGCGTCGTACGCCGGCTTGGGCGTGCCGTCCGCCCGCACGAGCCCCGCCGGGGCGCCCAGCCACGCCCCGGCGTCGCCGAGGCCCCAGTACGTGATCGACTCGACCGCCGGGTGGGCCACGAGCGCCGTGTAGTGCGACACCACGTCGTCCGCCTGGCGCGCCTCGCCCTCGGGCGTCGACGGCCACCGGGCGACCTGGTGGTCGTTGAGGTCCTCGACGTCGGCCGGCATGAGGTCGCCCGAGACGAGCGTCGTCTCGGTCCAGTGGAGCGGCAGCCCGAAGCGCGCGAACCGGTCGCACACCTCCAGGAGCCGGTCGGCACCGCGGAAGCCCTGGTGCATGTGCGACTGCAGCCCGATCGCGTCGATCCGCACCCCCGCCCCGAGCAGCTCCTCGATCAGCCGCTCGTACTCCGGCCCCAGGTCGAAGTCGTTGATCAGCAGGCGCGGCGAGGTGCCCTGGCTGCGCGCCTCGTCGACCGCCAGCCGCACCATCTCGACCCGGCCGAGACGTGCGCACAGCCTGCTGATCGCGTTGGGGACGCCGTCGGGCTCGTTCGTGAACCGGGGCATGATCACCACCTCGTTGATGGCGTCCCACGTGTCGATCAGGCCGGCGAGGTCGCGCACCTCCCGGCGCACGCGCTCGCGGAGCAGCCGCTCGGCGTCGTCCAGCGGCAGGCGGTCGACCCACGGGGCCTTGACCGTGTGCCACACCAGGGGGTGCCCCTTGAGGCGCACCCCCTGGTCGGCGAACCACCGCGCCGCCGCCGTGAGGTCCGCGAGGGCGGTCTCACCGCGCCGCGGCTCGTAGCGCCCCCAGTACACGGGCAGGGTCGCCGTGTCGAACAGCCCCAGCCAGAGGTCCTGGTAGCCGGCGCCCGCGTCCGCCACCTCGAAGGCCGCGCAGCCGAACTCGAACGCGTGGCGCACCTGGCGCACCGTGACGTCCTCATGGGCCAGGGGCCGACCGTCGCCGTCCGTCAGCGTGACGGCGCTCCGGGTGCGCCGGTGCTCGAGACCGGTCACGCCGCGCCCTCGGCCCGTCCGCCGTGCCAGACGGCCTGCTCCGTGAGCGGCACGAGCGGCGGCACGGCGGGCGCGGTCGTCAGCTCGACCCGACGGCCCGAGTCCGCGGAGTCGAGCAGTCCCGTCATGACCTCCATGACGTGCAGACCGACGTCGCCACCGGCGCGCGGGGACGCCGACGCGTCGCCGTCCAGCCCGGCCGCCCCGACCATCTCCAGCAGGCCGATCCCGCGGCCGGCCCCCAGGAAACCGGCGCTCGGGGGCAGCACCTCCCACTCCGTGCCGCCGAGCGACCGCAGCTCGACGTCGCCGTCGAACCGGTTGGGGTCGGGCACCACGAGCGAGCCGGCGGTGCCGTGCACCTCGATCGGCCGCGCGTGCGAGCCGACGGCGTCGAAGCTCACCGTCACGGTGGACAGCGCGCCGCTCGCGTGGCCGAGCACGCCGGTGACGTGCGTCGCCACCTCGACCGGCACGCGCTCCCCCGCCCGCGGGCCGGAGCCGATGGTGCGCTCGTCCCGCGACCGCGAGGCCGCGCCCTGCACCCACGCGACCGGTCCCAGGATCTGCACCAGGCTCGTGAGGTAGTACGGGCCCATGTCGAGCAGCGGCCCGCCGCCCGGCGCGTAGTAGAAGTCCGGGTTCGGGTGCCAGAGCTCGTGGCCCGGGGAGACCCACGTGGCGACGGCGGCCGTCGGCGTGCCGATCCGGCCGTCCGCGACGGCGGCACGTGCGGTCTGCACGCCGGTGCCGAGCACGGTGTCCGGGGCGCAGCCCACGCGGGTGCCCGCGGCCGACGCCGCGGCCATCACCTCGCGCGACGCCGCCAGGTCCACCGCGAGCGGCTTCTCGCCGTAGCGGTCGACGCCGGCCGCCGCGCACGCCTTCGCGACGTGCGCGTGCACGCCGGGCGTCGTGAGGTCCAGGACGACCGACACGTCGGGGTCCGCGACCAGCGCGTCCAGGTCCGCGGCCACCCGCGCCCCGGGCAGCTCCGCCGCGACGGCCTCCGCCCGCGACCGGTCCAGGTCCGTCACCGCGACGACCCGCGCCCGCGGGTGCCCGGCCAGCGTGTCCAGGTACTGGCGCGAGATGACGCCCAGCCCGACGATGCCGATCCCGACCATGTCGTCGCCTCGCGGCGCGTTCGTCGCCCCCACGCCTACCTGCTCGCCCACAGCAGCCCCCTCTCGACGATGGTGCGGACGGTCGGGTTCTCGAGCACGTCCACGGAATGGCCCGGCGTCGCGACGAACACGCGCCCCGCGCCCCACTGCCGCGTCCAGACCGCCGGCGAGGTCACCGGGCGGTGCCACGGGTGCCAGTCGGGCGCCGGGTGCGTGGTGGTGGCGAGGACGTCGATGAGGTTGTCGTGCAGCACCCAGTACTGCTCGGTCTCCAGCTCGACGTCGTCCAGGCCCGCGGTGATCGCGTGCTCCCGGCCCAGGTCCGTGAGCTCGATCGTGTGCCGCAGGTAGTTGTCGGTCTGGTCGCCGTGCCGCAGGTGCGGCTCCTTGCCCGGGTGGGTGGCGAACTGCCCGCCCACCAGCTGGAGGTAGTCCGAGCTGTTCCGGTAGGAGTCGGCGATGCCGCCGTGCCACCCCGCCAGGCCGGTGCCCGCCTCGACGGCCGCGCGCAGACCCTGCAGCGCGGGGCCGCTGATCTGCGACATCGTCACGCACTGCAGCACCAGGTCGGTCGCCGCCATCGCGTCGGCGTCGGCGTACACCTCGTTGTCCGTCTCGACCCGCACCTCGAACCCTTGCTCGCGCAGGAAGGGCAGGAACAGGTCCGTGGCCGCCTCGGGCTGATGGCCGTCCCATCCGCCGCGCACCACGAGCGCTCGTCGCGTCATACGTCTCCTTCGTCGTGTGTCGTCAGACCTTTTCAGAGCCGAGCAAGCCCTTTCCACTCGCCGCGCTGGAGGGGGAGCACCGCGCCGTGCTTGGTGTGCGGGGGCAGGTGCAGCTCGTCGTCCGGCACCGGCTCCCACCGTGCGGACGAGATGTCGGTCGTGGTCAGCGCCCGGTACCCCTGCGGCGGACGGCCGTACTGGTCCACCCACAGGTACCACCGGCTCCCGTCGTGCGTCGGGAAGACGAGCGGCCCCTCGACCGCCGGACCGAAGCCCTGGCCCAGCCCTGTCGCGAGCGTCCTGAAGGCCGGGTTGAAGAACGACGACCCCACCTGGTGGAACACCTGCCACGACCCGGGCGCCGCGTCGTCCTGCTTCGCGAACCGGTGTACCTCGTCGCCGACGGTCACCGCCGTCATGTCGATCACCCCGCCGGGCAGCTCGAGGTACGTCTCGGCGGGGGTGAACGTGCGCAGGTCACGGGTCGTGGTGGTCAGGATCCGCGGCACGCAGGGGCCCTCGTGCCGCGGGTCGTCCGGGGCGTAGAGCGCCGCCGCGAAGTGCAGCACGAGCACGCCGGTGTCCACGTCGTGGAACACCTCCGGCGCCCAGGCCATGCCCGCGTGCGGCGGCGCGACGGTCACATGGCGCGGCTCCGACCACGTCAGGAGGTCCGGCGAGTCCCAGACGACGACGTCCCGGCTGCCGTGCCGGGCGAACTCCTCCCAGTCCGGGCCGGAGGGACGCCACACCCGCAGGTCCGTGGCGACGAGGTGGAAGCCCTGGCCGTCGGGCCGGCGCACGACGTGCGGGTCGCGGACGCCGGTGGTGCCGGCGCCGGTCTCGAGGACCGGCTCGCCGCCACGGAGCGGACGCCATCGCAGCGGGTCGTCGCCCTCGCTGAGGCTGAGGTGGATCCGCTCCCCGTGGCCCGCCCGGTCCTCCACGAAGTGCACGAGGAGATAGCCGTACGGATCGTCGGAGCACATCGTCGGGCCTTCCCGGTTTATCGTTAATCCGGGCCGACCCTCGCACGGCGGGACCACGTCGTCAAGGCCCGCAGGACGGCGCCGCGCACGGCCTGGCAGGATCACCCCGGGAGGTGGCGCATGGTCACGATGAGCGACGTCGCGCGGGAGGCGGGGGTGTCGATGATGACCGTCTCCAACGTGCTCACGGGCAACAAGCGCGTGGGCGAGCCCACCCGCGACCGGGTGCTCGCGGCGGTCGAGTCGCTCGGGTACGAGGTGAACCTCACCGCCCGGCACCTGCGCGCCGGCCGCACGGACACGGTCGCCCTCATCGTGCCCAGCTTCCACGACTACTTCGGCGAGGTCGCGGACCGGATCGCCCCGCTGGTCGAGGCCGGCGGCCGTCACCTCGTCGTCGAGCGCACCAGCGCGGACGCCCGCAGCGAGATGGAGTCGCTGAGCATGCCGAGGCTGCGGATGTACGACGGCGTCCTCCTCTCGGTGGCCGGCCTGCACAGCGACGAGCTCGACCGGGTCCCGACGTCCACCCCGATCGTGCTCCTGGGCGAGCGGGAGGTGCCCCAGCAGTTCGACCACGTCCGCCTCGCCAACGTCGAGGGCGCCCGGCTGGCGACGGCGCACCTGCTCGAGCGCGGGGCGCGGCGGGTGCTCGCCCTCGGCGCCTCCGTCGAGGCGTCGGTCGGCATGGAGTCGGACCGTCGTGCGGGGTGGGCCGAGGCGCACCGTGCGGCAGGGCTCGTCGCGGACGAGCGCCTCGTCACGCCCGTGCCGGACTTCACCTCCGAGGCCGCGTACGACGCCGTCGCCCGGCTGCTCGACGACGACATGCCGTTCGACGCCGTCTTCGCCGTCAACGACACCGTGGCGTTCGGCGCCGTGGCCGCGCTCGCGGAGCGGGGCGTCCGCGTACCCGACGAGGTCCAGCTGGTGGGCTTCGACAACCTCGGGGTCTCGCGCTTCGTCCCGCCGGGGATCACGTCGGTCGACCCGGGCTACGACGTCGTGGCGGCCACCGCCGTCCGGCTCCTCGAGCAGCGGATGGCGGGCGGGGACGGACCGCACGAGCACGTGACCGTCCCCGTCCGCCTGGTCGAGCGAGGCTCGACGCGCTCCTGAGGCCCCAGTCCTCGGATCTCTTGCCCACGGACGACCGTCCGTTCGTTGCCGTGCCCGGCGGGTTCCGGCTAGGTTGGCCTCAGTCATCCGATCTTTCTGCCCGTCGCCACGAAGAGGTGCGCATGCCCACCATCACCGACGTCGAGATCACCGACGTCCGTTTCCCCACCTCCCGCACGGCCGACGGCTCGGACGCGATGAACGCGGACGCCGACTACTCAGCCGTGTACGTCGTCCTGCGCACCGACGGCACCGACGCCGCGGGCGAGCCGCTGGCGGGTCACGGCCTGACCTTCACCATCGGGCGCGGCACGGACGTCGTCGCCCTGGCGGCCCGGCACCAGGCCGACCAGCTCGTCGGGCGCGACGTGGACGACGTCGCCGGCGACCTGGGCGCCACGTACCGCGACCTCACCGGCGACAGCCAGCTGCGCTGGCTCGGGCCGGAGAAGGGCGTGGTGCACCTGTCGCTGGCCGCCGTGCTCAACGCGGCCTGGGACCTCGCCGGGCGCCGCGCCGGCAAGCCCGTGTGGCGGCTGCTCGCGGACATGACGCCCGAGCAGCTCGTCGACGTCGCCGACCTGCGCTACCTCTCCGACGCGCTTACCCGCGACGAGGCCCTGGAGATCCTGCGGGCCGCCGAGCCCGGCAAGGCCGAGCGCATCGCGCACCTGGAGCGCCGCGGCTACCCCGCGTACACGACGTCCGCCGGCTGGCTCGGCTACGACGACGCGAAGCTGCGCCGCCTCACCCGGGAGGCCGTGGACGCCGGCTACCGGCACGTGAAGCTCAAGGTCGGCGCGCGCCTCGAGGACGACGTGCGCCGCCTCGGCATCGCGCGCGAGGAGCTCGGGCCGGACCTCACGCTGATGATCGACGCGAACCAGGTGTGGGACGTGCCCGAGGCCATCGAGTGGGTCCGCGCGCTCCAGCGGTTCGACCCGCTGTGGATCGAGGAGCCCACGTCGCCCGACGACGTCCTCGGCCACGCCGCCGTGCGCGAGGGCGTCGCCCCCGTGCGCGTCGCGACGGGCGAGCACTGCCACAACCGCGTGATGTTCAAGCAGCTCTTCCAGGCCGGCGCGACCGACTACTGCCAGCTCGACACCGGGCGCCTCGCCAGCATCAACGAGATCGTCGCCGTGCTGCTGCTCGCCGCGAAGTTCGGCGTCCCCGTCTGCCCCCACGCCGGCGGCGTCGGCCTGTGCGAGATGGTCCAGCACGTGTCGGTGCTCGACTACGTCGCCGTCTCCGGGTCGCTCGACGGGCGGATCACCGAGTTCGTCGACCACCTGCACGAGCACTTCACCGACCCGTGCCTGGTGCGGGACTTCGGCGAGGGCGTGTCGTACGTCGTGCCGACCGCCCCCGGCTACTCCACGCAGATGCGCCCGGAGTCCGTGGCGGAGTTCCGCTTCCCCGGCGGCGCTGCGTGGACGTCGTGACCGTGGTGACCTGGGACACGTTGCCCGGAACACGTTGACCTCAACAAGGGTTCAGGTCGTAGCGTGACCAGCAACGACATCCGCGACGACGAAGGGGACGAGATGCCCGTCTACACCCTGCCCGACCTGCCCTACGACTACAGCGCCCTCGAGCCGCACATCAGCGGCAAGATCATGGAGCTGCACCACGACAAGCACCACGCCGCCTACGTCACCGGCGCCAACACCGCCCTGGACAAGCTCGCCGAGGCCCGCGAGTCCGGCGACAACGCCGCGGTGAACCTGCACGAGAAGAACCTCGCGTTCAACCTCGGCGGCCACACCAACCACACCGTCTTCTGGAACAACCTCTCCCCCGAGGGCGGCGGCCAGCCCGAGGGCGAGCTCGCCGAGGCCGTCAAGGACGCCTTCGGCTCGTTCTCGACGTTCCAGGCCCAGTTCGCCGCCGTCGCCACCGGCATCCAGGGCTCCGGCTGGGCCGTGCTCGGCTGGGACTCCATCGGCCAGCGCCTCGCGATCTTCCAGCTCTTCGACCAGCAGGCCAACGTCCCCGTCGGCATCACCCCGCTGTTCATGCTGGACATGTGGGAGCACGCCTTCTACCTGGACTACCTCAACGTCAAGGCCGACTACGTCAAGGCCGTGTGGAACATCGCGAACTGGCAGGACGTCGCCGCGCGCCTGCAGCGCGCCCGCACCCAGACCGCCGGGCTCATCGTCCCCGCCTGACGGCTGCACCCGAGCGTGTGAGCGGGCGTGCGGCCCTGTCTCCCGGCGGAGGCAGGGCCGCACGCCCGCTCACAGCGCTGTCTGCTGGTAGAGGGCCAGGCGCGGCTCGCCGTCGACGACGACGTACGTGCTGGCCATGAGCGCGACGAACGGCGGGTCGTCGCCGCGCACGGCCCGCGCGCGGTAGACGAGCGCGGCGGCGCCGCCGTCGAGGCCGACGCGGCGGACGTCGCGCAGGTCGTAGGAGTCCCACGGCGGCGCGCCGTCGAGCGACGCGACGACGGCGTCGCGGTCGAGCACCGAGCCGTCCACGAGCACCATGAGCGCCGCGGGCGTCATGAGGTCGCCGTAGAACGCGCCCCCGGCGCTCCGGCACAGCGCGTCCCACCCCTGTCGCTCCAGGTCGAGCAGCCGGTCGAGCGTGAGGTCCACCATCGCGCCAGGCTACGGACCACGGCGGGGCCACGCAGGAGGCACACCCCCGGATTCATCGGAGGAATCGGTGCAGCCGGGCGCGAACTGGGCCATAATCCACGACATGTCCCGCACCGATGAGGTCGTCGACGGCGTCCGCCGCATGATCACCGGCGGGGAGCTCGGCCCCGGCGACCGGCTCCCCGTGGAGAAGGACCTCGCCGATCGGCTGGGCGTCTCCCGCGGCTCCCTGCGCGAGGGGGTGCGCGCCCTCACCGTGCTCGGCGTCCTCGACACCCGCCAGGGTGACGGCACGTACGTCACCAGCCTCGACCCCGCCCGGCTCATGTCGTCGCTGCAGTTCGTCGTGGACCTGCACGGCGACACCAGCGCCCGCCCGTTCCACGCCGTCCGCCGCGTGCTCGAGACGGAGGCCGCCGGCCTGGCCGCGCACCGCATCACGCCCGAGGCGCTGGAGGAGGCCCGCGCCGTCCTCGACCGGGCGGCGCGCACCCTTGCTCAGGACGACGTCGACCACCCCGCCTTCATCGAGGCCGACACCGCGTTCCACCGGATCGTCGCCGACCAGGGCGGCAACCCCGTGATCACCGCCCTCGTCGAGGCGATCGCCGGCCGCACCGCGCGCGAACGACTCTGGCGAGGCCTGCACGAGGAGGGCGCCGAGGCCCGCACCCAGCGCGACCACGAGGCCGTCTGGCGCGCCCTGGCCGCCGGCGACGCCGAGGCCGCGCGCGTGCGCATGGCCGCGCACCTCCTCGACGTCGAGGAGACCCTGCCCGGCCCGGAGGCCACCGAGGACTGACCCCGCGGGACAGGGGCCCCGGCGGCCGCACCTAGACTGGACGTCGCCTGCGATCAAGCCACCGGTCACCAGCAGGCGACGCGCGTGAGAGGAACGGAACATGGCCGCCCACGGTGGCATCAATCTGAGCGACGACGGACTCCGGTGGGAGATGTGGGGCGAGATCGACGTCGCCGTCGCCCACGAGGTCTACGCCACGCTGGAGGCTGCGGGCGAGGGTCGCAAGACCCTCGACATGCGCAGGGTGACGTTCATCGACTCGTCCGGCGTGCGCCTCGTGGTCCTCGCGTGCGAGAACGGTCCGCACCCGCGGGTGGTCGGTGCTCCGCAGCTGGTCCGCGACATCTTCGAGATGATGAGCTTCGACATGCTGGTCGACTTCGTCGACGCCGACCCGGCGGAGCCCCTCGACGACGCTACGCGGACGGGGACCGGACCCCGATCGTGAGCAGCAGGTTGGCGTAGACGCGCTGGTCGCCGGTGGCGACCAGCAGGGCGACGTCGTCGGACCGCGCGGCGTCGTAGAACGCGAAGCGGTCCAGCTCGTCCCAGCCGACGTCGGGCCCGAGCATCGCCCGGTAGCCGGTGTGCGCGGGGATCTCCTCCCCCGCGGCGACGACGTCGCCCGCCACGCCGCCGGGCACCATGACGGCGGCGGACTCGACGGGCACGGCGTCGAGCAGCACCTCGAGCACCTGGTCCACGGTCAGCAGGCCCGGCCGCAGGTTGAGGTGGACGCGCGCCGCGCCGGGGCGGGCGCCCGTGGAGTGCGGGTAGTTCGCGTCGGCGAGCAGCACCCGCGACCCGTGCCCCGCCGCGGCGAGCGCCGCGACGAGGCCCGGGTGCAACAGCTCGTAGCGCAGCACGACGTCAGACCCGCGCCGGGACCTGGGCGTCGGCGAAGGCGTGCCGCTGCCGGCCGACGCCGTCGATCTCGACCTCGACGACGTCGCCGTCGGCCAGGTACGGGAACCGGCCGGACAGCGCGACGCCCTCGGGGGTGCCGGTGCAGATCAGGTCGCCCGGCTCGAGGGTCATGTACTGCGACAGGTGGTGCACGATCTCGGCGACGCCGAAGATCATGTCCGTCGTCGACGAGTCCTGCCGGGGCTCGCCGTTGACGAACGACCGCAGCCGCAGGTCGGCGGTGTCCACCTCGTCGGCGGGCACCAGCGCCGGGCCGGTCGGCAGGAACGCCGGGCCGCACTTGCCCTTCGACCACTGGCCGAGCGAGTCGTCGAGCTGCCAGGCCCGCTCGCTCACGTCGTCCACCACGGTGTACCCGGCGACGTGCTCGAGCGCCGCGTCGGCCGACGGCAGGTAGCTCGCCTGCTTCCCGACGACGATCGCGAGCTCGACCTCCCAGTCGACCTTGTCCGAGCCGGGCGGGATCGGCACCGTGTCGTCGGGGCCGACCACCGTGTTGGGGTGCTTGAAGAAGATGATCGGCAGGCGCGGCGGCTCGGCGCCGGACTCCCGCGCGTGGGCGGCGTAGTTCTGGCCCACGCAGACGACGGCGGTGGGTCGCGCGATCGGCGCCCCGACGCGCAGGGCGTCCGCGCCGTCGAGCACGGGCAGCTCGCCGGCGGCGAGGGCGGCGCGCGTGCGCGCGATGCCGTCGGCGGCGAGGAAGCCGCCGTCGACGTCGGCGGTCAGCGGCCGCAGGTCGTAGGTGGCGCCGTCGTTGCTGACGGCGGGGATCTCCTGGCCCACCGGGCCCAGGCGGAGCAGCTGCATCGATGTCCTCTGTTCTCTCTGGGGGGCGCCTCGATCATGCGCCCGTGTCGCGTCCCGGTCACATCCGTCCCGCCATGCGGGCGGCGGTGCGGACGGAGCGTCACGCGAAGGCGTCGGGGTGGGCCTCGGGGGCGAGCAGCCCCTGGCCCACCAGGTCGGTCCACAGGTCGGTGGGGACGACGGCGGCGTGCCGGTCCACGGCCTGCCGCACCTGGTCGGCGGTGCGCAGCCCGACGACGGTGCTCGCCACGGCCGGGTGCGTGCGCACGTAGGCGAGCGCGGCCTCCGGCAGCGTCGCTCCGTGGTCGGCACACACCTGCGCGATGCGACGGGTGCGGTCGAGCAGCGCGGCGGGGGCGGGCGCGTAGTCGTAGGTCGCGTCGTCGGGCACGACGTCGCGGGCCAGCAGCCCGGAGTTGTAGACGCCGGCGACGACGACGGCCGCGCCGCGCTCGACGGCCGCCGGCAGCAGGTCCGCCAGGGCGGGCTGCTCCAGCAGCGTGAACCGGCCGGCGCACATCACGACGTCCACGTCGGCCTCGGCGACGAACCGCGCGAGCATCGCCGACTGGTTCATCCCCGCCCCGATCGCGCGGACGACGCCCTGCTCGCGCAGCTCCACCAGCGCGGGGACCGCCTCGGCGAACGCCTGCTCCTCGTGGTCGTCCGGGTCGTGCAGGTACACGACGTCGACCCGGTCGAGCCCGGTGCGCTCCAGGCTGGCCTCGAGCGACCGCAGGATCCCGTCGCGGGAGAAGTCCCAGACCCGCCGCGTCGCGGCGGGCACGTCGAACATGTCCGGGTCCTTCTGGTGCGCCGTCTCCGGGGAGGGCACCAGCAGGCGCCCCGCCTTCGTCGACACGACGTACTCGTCCCGCGGGCGGCCGGCCAGGCTCGCCCCGAGGCGCCGCTCCGACAGTCCGAGCCCGTAGTGCGGCGCCGTGTCGAAGTACCGCACGCCGGCCTCCCACGCGACGTCGAACGCCGCCCGGGTCTCCTCGTCCGTCGTCTGCCGGTAGAGGTTGCCGGCCTGTGCCGCGCCGTAGCCGAGGCCGGTCAGCCGGACCCCCGTCTCCCGGACCTCCCGGGAGGGCATCGCGGTCATGCCTGCTCCGGCGGGCGCACCCGCAGCTCGTGCATGCCGCCGTCGACGGCGAGCGCGGTGCCGGTGGTGGCGGTCGCGAGCGGGCTCGCGAGGTAGCAGACGGCGTGCGCCACGGCCTCCGGGCTCACCAGCTTCCCGGTGGGCTGGCGCGCCGCGAGCGCGGCGCGCTCGGCGGCGGGGTCGGGGGCGGAGTCGAGCAGGCGGCCCACCCACGGGGTGTCCACGGTGCCGGGGTTCACGCAGGTGACGCGGATGCCCTCGCGCACGTGGTCGGCCGCCATGGCGAGGGTCAGCGCCTGCACGGCGCCCTTGCTCGCGGAGTACAGGGCGCGCTGCGGCAGCCCCGACCACGACGCGATCGACGCGGTGTTCACGACGGCCGCGTGCTCCGACGCCCGCAGGTGCGGCAGCGCCGCCCGGGTGACGCGCACGATCCCGAGCACGTTGACGTCGAGCACCCGCAGCCACTCGGCGTCGTCGTTGTCCGCGACCGTGCCCTGCGCGCCGATGCCCGCGTTGTTCACGACGACGTCGATGCCGCCCATCTCCGCCGCCGCGCCCTCCACGGCCGCGCGCACGGCCGGGTCGTCGGTGACGTCGGCGACCTGGGAGCCCGCGCCGTCGGGCACGCCGTCGCGCGTGCGGTCGATCGCGACGACCTGCGCACCGCGCGCGAGCAGCGCGCGCACGACGGACGCGCCGATGCCCGACGCGCCGCCGGTCACGATCGCGCGGATGCCGGCGAACTCCGGCGGGTTCTCGAGGGGGGCGGTGCTCACGGGTGCTCCTTCGTGCGGGTGGTGGTGACGTGCTCGACCGCGAGGCCGTAGGTGGCGACGGCGGTGCGGCCGCGCACGGCAGCGCGCTCGTCGGGGGCGAGGCCGGACAGCAGCTCGTCGGCGGTGGAGAGCCAGCGCCCGTAGCCCGACGCGAGCAGGCAGACCGGCCAGTCGCTGCCGAGCAGGAGGCGGTCGGGGCTGAAGACGTCGAGCGCGTGGTCGGCGGCGGGGCGCAGGTCCGCGGTGGTCCACGAGTCCCAGCGCGCCTCGGTGACCAGCCCGGACAGCTTCGCGACGACGTTCGGGCGGGCCGCGAGCGCCGCCAGGTCGCGGCGCCAGGCGCTCAGGTCGCCCGCGCCGGGGTTGCCGGCACCGAGGGGCGGCTTGGCCAGGTGGTCGAGCACGAACCGGGTGTCAGGGAGCGCCGCGGCGAGGCGGGCGCACGACGCGAGCTGGTCCGCGCGGACCACGAGGTCGAACGGCAGGCCCGCGGCGCCGACGGCGGCGATGCCGGCGTGCACGTCGGGGCGGTCCAGGTAGTCGGAGTCTGCCTCGGCCTGCACCATCGTGCGGATCCCCACGAGCCGGTCGCCGCCCGGCCCGTCGCGCAGCGCGGCGAGGCGGTCCTCGAGCGCCGGGTCGAACAGGTCGGCCCAGCCGACGACCCCCGCGATGCGTGCCGCGCGCCCCTCGGGCGAGGCGGCGACGTCGAGCAGGTCCTCGGTCTCGGCCCAGGTGCTCACGCTCTGCACGACGACGGTGGCGTCGACGCCGTGGGCGGCGGCGGGCAGGTCGGCCGGGGTGAAGTCGGCGTCGATGGCGGCCATGGTCGCGGGGTCGATCCAGTCCTGCGGGTGCCGCGCGCGGACCCACAGGTGGTGGTGCGCGTCGACGACGACGTCGGACATCCGGACTCCCTCGGCCTGCAGACTGATTCATCCAATGTATAGGCGTCCAGACCGCTTGCGCCAGCCCCGGCATCGGCGAGTATCCTCGGATCGCACCGCACAGACGTCATATCTCTGCGCGCGCTGTTCGACCGGCTCCGAGCCGGACCCGCCCGCTCGACGAGGAGTGATCCGCATGACCACGGCCGCCCCGCCCCTGCGCCCCGAGCAGGCGTGGTTCACCGAGGCCCGCTTCGGCCTCTTCGTGCACTTCGGCCTCTACTCCGCGGCCGCCCGACACGAGTGGGTGATGAGCTTCGAGCGCATGACCGTCGAGCAGTACGCACGCTACGCCGAGGTGTTCGACCCGGACCTGTTCGACGCGCGCGCCCTCGTCCGCGCCGCCAAGGACGCCGGCATGAAGTACGTGGTGCTGACCACCAAGCACCACGACGGCTTCGCCCTGTGGGACTCCGCGGTCAGCGACTACAGCATCGCCCGCACCCGCGGGCGCGACCTCGTGGCGGAGCTGGCCGAGGCCGTGCGCGCCGAGGGGCTGCGGCTCGGGCTGTACCACTCGCTCCTCGACTGGCACCACCCCGACTACACCGTCGACGCCGACCACCCGCGCCGCGACGACCCCGACGCCCACGTGCTCAACGAGGGCCGCGACATGGCCCGCTACCGCGAGTACCTGCACGCCCAGGTGCGCGAGCTGCTCACCGGCTACGGCCCGGTGGACTACGTCTTCTTCGACTTCACCGATTCCCGGGACCGGCGCGGCTGGCCGGGCAAGCGCCCCGAGGACTGGGACGCCGAGGGCCTGCTCGCCATGGTCCGCGAGCTCCAGCCGCAGGCGGTGGTGAACGACCGCCTCGGCATCCCCGGCGACCTCGTCACGCCCGAGCAGTACCAGCCCGCCGAGCCGATGCGCGACGACGCCGGCGAGCTCGTCGTCTGGGAGGCGTGCCAGACCCTCAACGGCAGCTGGGGCTACGACCGCGACAACACGAAGTTCAAGGACCCGGACCTGCTGGTGCGCATGCTCGTGGACACCGTGTCCAAGGGCGGCAACCTGCTGCTGAACGTCGGCCCGGACGGGCGCGGCGCGATCCCCCCGCGCGACGCCGCCACCCTCGCCGCGCTCGGTGCGTGGACGCGGCTGCACGGCCGGTCGATCACGGGTGCCGGCCCCGCCGACCCCGAGCTGGCCGCCGCCGTCGCGCCGGGGCTGCCGCCCGGCGTCGTGCTCACACAGCGCGACGACCGCCTGTACCTGCACCTGTTCGCGTGGCCCTTCGGTCACGTCCACCTGCGCGACCTCGCCGACCGGGTGGGCTACGCCCAGCTGCTGCACGACGGCTCCGAGCTGCGCACCAGCCGCACCGACCCGGACCAGAAGGCGTTCAACACGATCCCCGGCGGGCAGCCGCCCGGCACCCTGACGCTGCACCTGCCCACCGCGCGGCCGGACGTCGCCGTGCCGGTGGTCGAGCTGTTCCTCGACCGGTAGCCGTCAGGCGCCCGCGGCCTCCGCCAGGCGTCGCACGTCGACGGCCCAGCCGTCGGCGCCGCCGACGGCGTCCCGCATCCCCTCCCAGCCGCCGCCGTGGCGTTCGAGGTGGCGGTGCTCGAGGACGACGCGGGTGCGTCCGTCGTCGAGCGCCGTGAACGCGACGTGCACCTCGCTGCACCGTGCGGGGTCGGTCTCGACCTCCCAGCGCGGGGACACGTCCCACGTGAAGGCGAACCGCGCGGGCCGCTCGACGACGAGCACGCGCCCGATCGTGCAGCGGTTCCCCGCGGCGTCGACCTCGGTGATCGAGCCGCCGGGCCGGAGCTCGACGTCCATGTCGACGGTGCCGTCGAGCAGGTGGTGGGCGGCGTCCCACCACGTCGACGTCCGACGCGTGAACACGTCGAAGACGTGCTCGACCGGCGCCGCGACGTCCACGGCGACGGAGACCGGGGCGGCGTCCGTGCCGGCTCGGCTCGGGTCAGGTCGGGTCGGGGTGGTCATGGGAGGTCTCCTCTGCGACGGAGGCGAGCGTGGCGAGCGAGCGCCGCCAGAACAGCTCCAGGTACTCGCGGAGCATCGCGAGCCCCGCGGGGTCGGCGCGGTAGACGCGGCGGGTGCCGACTGCCTCGTCCGCGACCAGCCGGGCGTCCTTGAGCACGCGGAGGTGCTGCGAGACGGCCGGGCGGCTCACAGGCAGCCCGGCGGCCAGCTCCCCGACCGACGACGGCCGCGCCGCGACGCGCTCGAAGATCTCGCGCCGCGTGGGGTCCGCCAGCGCGGCGAACCCGGATACGTCAGTAGCCACTTACGGTAAGTTACGCCTGACGGTGGGCGCCCACAAGACCCCGGCAGAGATCGCGCCGACCGTGGATATACTCGCGGCGTCGAGGCGGACCTGCGCCGCCTTGCGCTCGAAAAAGGGGCGCACGGCAGCCCGGTCACCGGCAGTCACCGCTGCACGGCCAGCACGTCGGACCCGGCGTCGGGACCGCACGGGACACATACGGACGCACGCCACATCCGTCACTGTTCCCTGGAGGCCCCCGTGCCCACCGTGTCCGCCCACGTCGCCCGCACCCTCGCCCAGCACGTCGACCACGTCTTCGGCGTGATGGGCAACGGCAACGCCTGGTTCCTCGACGACGTCGAGCGCACCACCCCCGCCCGGTTCACCGCCGTCCGCCACGAGGCCGGCGGCGTCGTCGCCGCCGACGCCTACTTCCGCGCGTCCGGCCGCATCGCCGCCGCGACCGTCACGTACGGCGCGGGCTTCACCAACACCCTCACCGCGCTGGCCGAGGCGGCGCAGGCCCGCGTGCCGCTCGTCCTGCTCGCGGGCGACGAGCCGACGTCGGGACCGCGCCCGTGGGACGTGGACCAGATCGCGCTGGCCGCCGCCGTCGGCGCGCGCACCTACACCGTCGGGCGCGCGGACGCCGCCGCGACCACCGTCATCGCGGTCGAGCACTCGCTCACCTACCGGGTGCCCGTCGTGCTGGCCATCCCCTACGACGTCGCCGCGCTCGAGGCGGGCCCGGTCCCCGACGCGCCCGAGCCAGCCCTCCCCGGCCCGCTCGCACCCGCCGGCCCGTTCGACGCCGCTGCGATCACCGACCTCGCGCACGCCCTCGCCGAGGCCGAGCGCCCGCTGCTCCTCGCGGGCCGCGGCGCCTGGCTCGCCGGCGCGGGCGAGGCCCTGGGCGAGCTCGCCGCCGCGACCGGGGCCCTGACCGCCACGACGGCGCTGGGCCGCGGCGTCTTCCCCGACGCGCGGTACGACCTCGGCGTCGCCGGCGGGTTCGGCGCCGACGGCGCGATGGCCCTGGTCCGCGAGGCGGACGTCGCCGTCGTCGTGGGCGCGTCGCTCAACCAGTTCACGATGCGGTTCGGCGAGCTCTTCTCCCCCGGCACCCGCGTGGTCCAGGTCGACACGGCGCAGGCCGCCACGCACCGCCACGTGGGCTCGTTCGTCCGCGGGGACGCCGCGCTCGTGACCCGCGCGCTGCTCGACGAGCTGCGCGCCCTCGACGCCGCCCCGTCGGGCTGGCGCGACTCCGTGGGCGTCGCCGCCGCCCGCACCTACGACACCGGGCCCGCGGACGGCCTCGCCGCCGACGGGCGGCTCGACCCTCGCGGCGTCGCGAGCCGCGTCGGCGCGCTGCTCCCCGCCGACCGGGTGGTCGTCTCCGACGGCGGCCACTTCATCGGCTGGGCCAACATGTACTGGCCCGTGGCGTCGCCCGACCGGATGATGATGGTCGGCACCGCCTTCCAGTCCATCGGGCTCGGCTTCCCCAGCGTCGCGGGCGCCGCCGCCGCCCAGCCCGACGCCACCGTCGTGCTCACCACCGGCGACGGCGGCGGGCTCATGGCCCTGGCCGACCTCGAGACCGCGGTGCGCACCGCCGGCGGCCGCGGCGTCGCCGTCGTGTGGAACGACGCCGTCTACGGCGCCGAGGTGCACGTCTACGGCCGCCAGGGCCTCGCCGAGGAGCCCATGCGCATCCCCGAGACCGACTTCGCCGCGCTGGCCGCCGCCGTCGGCGCGGAGGGCGTCGTCGTGCGCCGGCTCGCCGACCTCGACCGCCTCGGCACCTGGGCGCTCGAGCCCGTCGACCAGCGCCGGTTCCTCATGCTCGACTGCCGCGTGTCGCCCACCGTCGTCGCGCCGTACCAGGAGGAGATCCTGCGGGTGAACCGCACCCGCTGAGAGGGCACCGGCACCGCCGGCGAGCGCCTCAGCCCACGCCGGGCGGCCCGTCCAGCACGGTCGGCGCGTACTCGAGGAGCTGCAGCCGACCGTCGAGGGTGCGGCTGTCGAGCAGCTCCAGCCGGACGTCGGGCCAGCCGTCGTACAGGCGGTCGTGGCCGGTGGTGCCGTTGACGACGGGGAACACCACGACGCGGACGCGGTCGACGAGTCCCGCGACGAGCAGCGAGCGGGCGAGGCCGGGGCTGCCGATCGTCCGCAGGGGGACGTCGTCCTGCTTCATGGCGCGCACCGCCTCGACGGCGTCGCCGGCGACCAGCGCCGTGTTCGCCCACCCCAGCGGCTCGGTGAGGGTGCCGGAGAACACGACCTTCGGGCGCGCGGTGACCTCGGCCAGCTCCTCCTCGCCGGTCTCGGCGAAGCTCGCGAACAGCCGGTAGGTCGTGGCGCCCAGCAGCGTCGTGTACTCCTGCCGGCCGTCCTCCTCGAGGAACGCGAAGTAGTCCGGACCGCCCATCCCCCACAGGCCGGGCCACCCGTCGGCGGACCCGAATCCGTCGAGGGAGGTGATGTAGTCGATCATCAGGTCTGCCATCGCGGGGCCTCCTCGGCCGCTGGGCGCTTCCTGGGTCGCCCACCAGTATCGGCACGACGCCGCGTCGTCGCGCGTGCGGACGTGTCTCGCCCGCCGGCACGACCCTGTCGTCCTGCCGTGACGGCGGCCCGGGATCAGGCGGTCGCGGGGTGGTTCCGGTGCGTCACTCCGGCAGCACCTCGTCGTCGCGGTGCGCGCCGTAGAACTCGGACTGGCGCCGCATCGTCTCGCGCATCGGCGTGTCCCGCGCCGTCCCGTAGACCGTCCCCGGGAAGTCGAGCTCGCGCTGCACGGCCCAGATCTCGTCGTGGCTCCCGGGCGGCAGGATCCGGGCCGGGTCGCCCACGGCGACCCAGCCGATCGGGACGAGCGCACCGGGCGGGAGCACGGTGTTGACCTGCACCACCCCGTGGATGCGCACCTCGGCGCCGGCCCCGATCCGGCTGCCGGGGAACAGCGCCGCCCCGGTCGCGACGAACGCCTCGTCCTCGACCGTGCTGCCGTTCACGTGGGCGTGCGGACCCACCAGCACGGCGTCCCCCAGCCGCGCGTCGTGGCCGCGGCGGCCGCGCACGAGCGCCTGCTCCATCACCACGGTGTCGCGGCCGACGACGACGGCGCCGTCCTCCGCGGTCAGGACGGCGCCGTGCAGCACCCGCGCGCCGGCGGCGACGTGCACGTCGCCGATCAGCACCGCCGTCGGCGCGACGTACGCGGACGGGTCGACGGTGGGCGTGGCACCACGATGGCGGACGAGCATGGCTCGGACGGTACCAACCGGCGCAAGGCCGGCTGGTCGTCAACGGCCCACGAACACCCCGGCGAAGAACTCGGCCAGCTCGTCGGTGGCGTCGAGGGGCAGCACGTGCGCCACGTACTGGTCGGGGCGCACGACGACGACCACGCCGTCGCGGGACAGCCCGCGCTCCGCGAAGATGTCGTCCGCGGTCCACACGGTGGGCCCGGCGGCGTACACCTTCTCCCAGTCCGTGAGGCCCAGCGGGCCGGTCCGCGGGAGGAACACGCCGGGCACGGCGGCGAGGTCGACGTCCTGGAAGCCCTGCTGGTAGACGACCTTCACGTCGAGGACGGCGTCGACGTCGGCCCCCTCGGGCGTGAACCGGGAGACGGGTGACTCGGAGGACGCCATCCAGGCCGCCCACGCGGCCAGCGCGGAGCCCTCGCCCGGCGCGGCCGCGTCGGCGAACGCGTAGACCCGCCACCGGCCGTCGGCCTTGGCGTGGTGGCCGAGGTGCACGGCGTTGCCGTCGCACACGCGCGTCACCTCGGCGGACTTGAACCGCTTGCCGAGCGGGAACCCGGTGGCCAGCTCCTGCCGGGCGCCGCCCGCCACGATCGCCGACGGCCCGTACTGCGTCATGAACCCGGAGGGGAACTCCGACGTCGCGAGGTAGTGGTGGGCCAGCTCCTGCGGGTCGGAGATCTCCTCGGGCTTGCGGGCCATGAGGCTCGACCACTCCCGGTCGAAGTCGATGAGCTGCTGCGCGACGGGCTGCCGCTCGGCCGAGTAGGTGGCGAGGAGCGACTCGGGGCTGAGGCCGGTGAGCACGGACCCGAGCTTCCAGCCCAGGTTGAACCCGTCCTGCATCGACACGTTCATCCCCTGCCCGGCCTTGGCGCTGTGGGTGTGGCAGGCGTCGCCGGTGAGGAAGACGCGCGGGATGCGGTGCTCCTCGCCGTCGGGCACGTCGTCGAACTTGTCCGTGACACGGTGGCCGACCTCGTACACGCTGTGCCAGGCCACCTCCTTCACATCGAGGGCGTAGGGCGTGAGGATCTCGTTGGCGCGACGGACGATCTCCTCGACCGGCGTGCTGCGCACCCGGTGGTGGTCGTCCGCGGCGACCTCGCCGAGGTCCACGTACACGCGGCAGAGGTATCCGCCCTCGCGCGGGATGAGCAGGATGTTCCCGGCCTCCGAGTTGATCGCGCACTTGGTGCGCCAGTCGGGGAAGTCCGTGTTGACGAGCACGTCCATCACGCCCCAGGCGTGCGCCGCGAACTCGCCGACGTGCTTGCGGCCGATCGCCTCGCGCACCGCGCTGCGGGCGCCGTCGCAGCCGGCGACGTACTTGGCGCGGACGGTCCGCTCCTCCCCCGCGCGCTCGCCGCCCACGTGCCGGACGCGCACCTCGACGGGGTGCTCGTCGCCGTCGTGCACGGTGAGGCCGACGAACTCGACGCCGTAGTCGGGCACGATGCGGGCGGGGCCCAGCGCGGCGGCCTCGGCGAAGTAGTCGAGCACGCGCGCCTGGTTGACGATGAGGTGCGGGTACTCGCTGATCTTGAGGCCGTAGTCCTCGGTGCGCGAGGTGCGCACGATGTTCCGGGGGTTCTCCGGGTCCGGGCCCCAGAAGTTCATCCAGCCGATGTTGTAGGCCTCGGCGACGATCCGCTCCGCGAAGCCGAACGCGTCGAACGTCTCGACGCTGCGCGGCTGGATGCCGTCGGCCTGACCGAGCACCAGCCGCCCCTCGCGCTTCTCGATGAGGCGGGTCGTGACGCCGGGGTACCGCGACATCTGCGCGGCGAGCAGCATGCCCGCCGGCCCCGACCCGACGACGAGGACGTCGACCTCGTCGGGCAGCTCGTCGGGCCGGTCCACGCCCGTGCCGGCGGGCGGCAGCACCCGCGGGTCGCCGGAGACGTAACCGTGGTGGTGGAACTGCACGAGCTCTCCTCATCGTCGTCGATGCGCCGCTCGACCTCCGTGTCGGGCGTGGCGTTCGCTGCGTTCGTGTTCTATATTCGAACACGACGTTCTACTATTGAATGCAGCGTAGCCCACCGGAAGGACGACGATGCCCGACGCAGGCTCCCCGCCGTCGCAGACCCTCAGCCGCGGCATCCGCATCCTGGAGGTCCTCGCCGACGCCCGCGCGCCCCTGACCATCGACGACGTCGCCGCGACGCTCGGCGTCCACCGCTCGATCGCGTACCGGCTGCTGCGCACCCTGGAGCACCACGGGCTCGTGGTCCGCGACGCGAACGGGGGCGTCGTGCTCGGCGCGCGGATGGCCGCCCTGGCCGCGGGCGTCGCCCACGACCTGCAGGCCGAGGCGCTGCCCGAGCTCACCGCCGTCGCGAACGAGCTGGGGATGACGTGCTTCCTCGCCGTCCTCGACCACGACGAGTGCGTGACGCTCGTCAGCGTCGAGCCGCGGCACGCCGTCGCCCCGGTGGCGCAGCGCCCGGGCACCCGGCACCCGGTCACGGTGGGCGCGCCCGGCAAGGCGATCCTCACGCTGCTCCCGCCCGCGCAGTGGCCCGCGGGTGCCCCCGAGGCGCTGCACGCCACGGTCGCGCAGGCCGCGGAGCGCGGCTTCGCCACCAGCCACGACGAGGTGATCCCCAGCCTGGAGTCGGTCGCGGTGCCGCTGGCGCTGCGCGGTCGCGGGCCCGCCGCCGTCGCCGTCGTGCACGTCGCCAGCCCGCTCGACCACGCGCAGATCGCCGCCCGCCTCACCGCCTCGGCGAGCGCCGTGCGGGAGGCCCTCGGCGGCTGAGGGGACACGGTCGCCTGGCAGAACCGTCGATGCGCATGCATGGTGGCCCAGGGCGACCAGGTGCATCGGAGCCCTTCGTCGTCACGCCGAGGAGCGAGGTGCCATGAGCTCACGACCGACCGTCCCCGCCCGCGCCCACCGCGCCGCCGGGCCGCACAGACGCCTCGCGGCCGCCGGCGTCTGCGCCGTCCTGCTCGCCCCGCTCGGCGCGACGCCCGTGGTCGCCACACCCCAGGCGCCCGAGCGCTCGGGCGCGGCCGCGCGCCCCGCCGAGAGCCCTCTGGCCCTGGGGATCGGGCGCCAGAAGAGCTCGTCCACGATGCTCCGGCACTACCTGAGCTGGGCTCGGGCCTACGGGTTCCGGGTCTCCGAGCACCCGTCGTACGGCGGCGTGACCCGCGGGGCGCACTCCAAGAACTCCTGGCACTACGACGGCCTGGCGGCGGACCTCAACTACGGCCCCGCCGGGGCGCCCTCCTCGGAGCGCACCCGGGCGCGGACCGCGATCAAGGTGGCGGACTCGATGGGCCTCGGCGTGATCTACGCGCGGGACGGGACGGTCGGGTCGGCCGCCAGCCACCGCAACCACGTGCACGTCGACGTCGGCACGACGTCGAACTACGGCCGGGGCACCGTGCTCGCGCCGGCGGGCTCACGCACGACGCAGCGGCTGCAGCAGGTGGCCCACTTCCCCCTGGCCCAGCGCGACAACCTGTGGGGCCCGAGCACCGACCAGCGCCTGCAGGCGATCCGCGCCGCCTCCCGCATGCACGGGACGAAGTTCCCCTACGGCGTGAAGACGGCGCAGCGCGCGGTGGGCGTCACCGCGGACGGCAAGTGGGGCCCGAAGTCCCGCGCCGCGCACGACAAGGCGGTCGCCGCCCTGCAGCGGGTGGTGGGAGTGTCCGCCACCGGCACCTGGGGCCCGGCCACCGAGAGCAAGTACCTCAGCGTGCGCAAGAAGCTGCGGTGACCGGGCCCCTCCGCCGCCGTCAGGCCCGCGAGACCCCGTAGATCGGGCTGGCCGCCTGCTCGTCCTCGTGCTCGGGGCCGAGCGGGATGCCGGTGCGGTCGCGCAGCAGCAGCGTGGCGGCGAACGCCACCACCATGACGCCCGCGATGTAGAACGCGACGGACGTCGCCGTCCCGGTGGTCTGCACGAGCCAGGCCGCGATGGTCGGGGCGAACGCGCCGCCCAGGATCGCACCGATCGCGTAGGTGATGGACACGCCGGAGTACCGGATCGACGCCGGGAACAGCTCCGCGAAGTAGGCCGCCTGCTGGCCGTACGTGAACCCGTTGCCGATCGCGAAGAGCGACACGCCGAGGAACAGCAGCCACGGGTTGCCGGTGTTCACCAGCGGGAAGAGCAGGAACACGGTGGCGAGGAACGCCACCCACCCGATGATGTAGGTGTTCCGGCGCCCGATCCGGTCGGAGACCGCGCCGGCGGCGAAGGTGCACACGAGCCAGACGACGGACGCTCCGGCCACGGCGAGCAGCACCGGCGTGCGGTCCATGCCGACCAGCCCGCCGTCGGCGATCGGCGTCGTCGCGTAGTTCTGCAGGTAGCCGCCGGTGGTCATGTAGCCCGCGGCGTTGTTGCCCGCGAACGTGAGGGCGGCGAGCAGCACCAGCAGCCAGTGCTTGCGGAACAGGGTGAGGATCGGCGTCTTCGCCGCCGCCTTCTTCTCGGCGATCTCGAGGAAGACCGGGCTCTCCTCGACCGACCGCCGCACGACGATCCCCACCACGATGAGCACCACGCTCAGCAGGAACGGGATGCGCCACCCCCACTGGACGAACGCGTCGCCGGGCGAGATCACGCCGGTCATGAGGGCGAGCACGCCGGAGGCCAGCAGCAGGCCGATGGGCACGCCGATCTGCGGGAACGCGCCCATGCGGCCGCGGCGGCCGTCGGGGGCGTGCTCGACGGCCATGAGGACGGCCCCGCCCCACTCGCCGCCGGTCGACAGGCCCTGGAGGATGCGCAGCAGCACGAGCAGCGCGGGGGCCGCGATCCCGATCGTGTCGTAGGTCGGCAGCACGCCGATGAGCGTCGTGGCCCCGCCCATGAGGATGAGGGTGACGACGAGCATCGCCTTGCGGCCGATCCGGTCGCCGAAGTGGCCGGCGAGGAAGGCGCCGAGCGGGCGGAACAGGAAGCTGATCCCCACCGTCGCGAACGACAGCAGGGTCGCCGCGCCCGGGCCGGCGGGCTCGAAGAACAGCGTGCCGAACACCAGGCCTGCCGCGCTGGCGTAGAGGAAGAAGTCGTACCACTCGATGGTGGTGCCGATGACGGTCGCGAAGGCGACCCGTCGGAGCTCGCGACGTTCGGTGTCGCTGGGGGTGGCTGCGATGCCGGTGGTCATGTCCGGAAGACCTCTCTGTCAGTCCGCGGGGGGTGGTGCAGTTCGCGAGATCGTATATCATCCGAGATACGACATGACAGCCTCGACCGACAGTGGGGTGCCCGTGGTCACCGACGACCAGCCCAAGCCCGGCAAGATCATCGCCGTCCACCTGAACTACCCGTCCCGCGCAGCGCAGCGGGGCCGGACGCCGCACCAGCCGTCCTACTTCCTCAAGCCCGGCTCGTCGCTCGCCGCGACGGGCGGCACGATCGAGCGCCCGCTGGGCACCGAGCTCCTCGCCTTCGAGGGCGAGGTCGCGATCCGCATCGGCACCGCCGCGCGCTGGGTCTCCCCCGCCGACGGCTGGTCGCACGTCGACGCCGTCACCGCGGCGAACGACTTCGGCCTCTACGACCTCCGCGCCGCCGACAAGGGCTCCAACCTGCGCAACAAGGGCGGCGACGGCTACACGCCGCTCGGCCCCCGCTGGATCCCCGCGTCGGCCGTCGACCCCGCGGGCCTGCGGGTGCGCACCTGGGTGGACGGCGAGCTCGTCCAGGACGACTCCACCGGCACGCTCCTGTTCGACTTCGGCCGCCTCGTCGCGGACCTGTCCCAGCACCTCACGCTCGAGCCCGGCGACGTGATCCTCACCGGCACCCCGGCGGGCTCGTCCGTCGTCGGCCCCGGGCAGGTCGTCGAGGTCGAGGTGGACGCCCCGGAGGCACCCGGCGCCAGCGCCTCGGAGACACTGTCCAGCGGCCGCCTCGTCACCACCGTCACCGCCGGGACGCACGCGTTCGGCGACTTCGGCTCGACGCCGGCCGTGGACGAGACGCAGCGCGCCGAGGCCTGGGGCACCCCCGCGCCGGAGCCCGAGCCCGCCTTCGTCCTCACGGACGCCCACCGCGAGCGGTTCGCGGGCGTCGCGGTCGCGACGCTGTCGGCGGCGCTGCGCAAGCGCGGCTACACCGACGTCTTCGTCGAGGGCGTGCACGGCAACCACCCGGGCGACCGGTTCGTCGGCACCGCCCGCACGCTGCGGCTCATCCCGTTCCGCCCCGACCTCTTCGCCTCCCACGGCGGAGGCTTCAACGCGCAGAAGCGCGCGTTCGACGCCGTCGGGCCGGGCGAGGTGATCGTCGTCGAGGCGCGTGGCGAGCGCGGCACCGGCACCGTGGGCGACGTGCTCGCCCTGCGCGCCCACGTGCGCGGCGCGGCCGCGATCGTCACGGACGGCGGGGTGCGCGACGCCGACGCCGTGGCCGAGATCGGCATCCCCGTCTTCTCCCAGGGCCCGCACCCGTCCGTCCTCGGCCGCAAGCACGTGCCGTGGGAGACCGACGTGACCGTCGCCTGCGGCGGCGCCTCGGTGCAGCCGGGCGACGTCGTCGTGGGCGACGGGGACGGCGTCCTCGTCATCCCGCCCGCGCTCGTCGAGGAGGTGCTCGCCGAGTCCGAGGCACAGGAGGCCGCCGACGCGTGGGTCGCGCGGCAGGTCGCGGCCGGCGCCCCCGTCGACGGGCTGTTCCCCATGAACGCCGAGTGGCGGGCACGGTACGAGCGCGAGACCGCCGGGAGTGCCGGATGACCGTCCCGACGACGTCGACCGCCGTGAGCAAGTCCCAGCGCGCGTACGCCTACCTGCGCGAGCGGATCGAGGACGGGCGCTTCGTGCCCGGCTACCGGCTGGTGCTGGCACAGCTCGCGGGCGAGCTCGACATGTCCGTGGTGCCGGTGCGCGAGGCGATCCGCCGCCTGGAGGCCGAGGGGCTCGTGACGTTCGAGCGCAACGTCGGCGCCCAGGTCGCCCTCATCAAGGAGACCGAGTACCAGCACACGATGGAGACGCTCGCGCTGGTCGAGGGCTTCGCCACCGCGCTGTCGGCGCCGCACCTGTCCGCCGCGCAGCTCGACGCCGCGCGCGCGGTCAACGAGCGGATGCGCGAGTGCCTCGCCGACTTCGACCCGCACCGGTTCACGGAGCTCAACCTCGAGTTCCACGCCGTCCTGTTCGAGCCGTGCCCCAACCCGCACGTGCTCGACCTCGTGCACCGCGGCTGGCGGCGCATGACCGTGCTGCGCGACTCGTCGTTCTCGTTCGTCCCCGGCCGCGCCCGGGAGTCCGTCGCCGAGCACGACCGGATCCTCGACCTCGTCGTGCGGCTCCAGGCCGGCGACGCCACCCCGGAACAGGTCGAGCTCGCCGCCCGCCGCCACCGCACCACCACCCTCGACGCCGTGCTCGCCCGCCAGGCGTCCCACCATCTGTCCCACAAGGCCACGGAGGTCCAGCGATGACCAGCCACGCACCGGATGCCCACACCCCCGCCAGGAACGGGCACCGCCCCGCCGACCTGCCCACCGCGATCCGGCACTACATCGACGGCCGCTTCGTCGACTCCGTCGACGGCGCCACCTTCGACGTGCTGGACCCGGTCTCGAACGAGACCTACCTCCGGGCCGCCGCGGGCAAGCGGGCCGACGTCGACGCCGCCGTCGCCGCCGCCCGCCGCGCGTTCACCGAGGGGCCGTGGCCGACGATGCTCCCCCGGGAGCGCTCGCGGGTGCTGCACCGGATCGCCGACCTCGTGGAGTCGCGCGACGCCCGCCTCGCGGAGCTGGAGTCCTTCGACTCCGGCCTGCCGATCACGCAGGCCCTCGGCCAGGCGCGCCGCGCCGCCGAGAACTTCCGCTTCTTCGCGGACCTGGTCGTGGCGCAGGCCGACGACACCTACAAGGTGCCCGGCCGCCAGATCAACTACGTCAACCGCAAGCCGATCGGCGTCGCCGGGCTCATCACCCCGTGGAACACGCCGTTCATGCTCGAGTCGTGGAAGCTCGCCCCCGCGCTCGCCACCGGCAACACCGTGGTGCTCAAGCCGGCCGAGTTCACGCCGCTGTCCGCGTCGCTGTGGGCCGGGATCTTCGAGGAGGCCGGGCTGCCCCAGGGCGTGTTCAACCTGGTCAACGGCCTGGGCGAGGAGGCCGGCGACGCGCTGGTCAAGCACCCCGACGTGCCGCTCATCTCCTTCACCGGCGAGAGCAGCACGGGCCAGCTGATCTTCGGCAACGCCGCCCCGTACCTCAAGGGCCTGTCGATGGAGCTCGGCGGCAAGTCCCCCGCCGTCGTCTTCGCCGACGCCGACCTCGACGCCGCGATCGACGCGACGATCTTCGGCGTCTTCTCCCTCAACGGCGAGCGCTGCACGGCCGGCTCCCGCATCCTCGTGGAGCGCGCCGTCTACGACGAGTTCGTCGAGCGGTACGCCGCCCAGGCGAAGCGCGTGCGCGTCGGGTACCCGCACGAGAAGGACACCGAGGTGGGCGCGCTCGTGCACCCCGAGCACTTCGACAAGGTCATGAGCTACGTCGAGCTGGGCAGGACCGAGGGCCGGCTCGTCGCCGGCGGCGGGCGCCCCGAGGGCTTCGAGACGGGGAACTTCGTGGCCCCCACGGTCTTCGCGGACGTGAAGCCCGACGCCCGGATCTTCCAGGAGGAGATCTTCGGGCCCGTCGTCGCGATCACGCCCTTCGACACGGAGGCCGAGGCGCTCGAGCTCGCCAACGGTGTGAAGTACGGGCTCGCGGCGTACATCTGGACCAACGACCTCAAGCGGGCCCACAACTTCTCCCAGGCCGTCGAGGCCGGGATGGTCTGGCTGAACTCGAACAACGTGCGCGACCTGCGCACCCCGTTCGGCGGCGTCAAGGCGTCCGGCCTCGGCCACGAGGGCGGGTACCGCTCCATCGACTTCTACACCGACCAGCAGGCCGTGCACATCACGCTCGGCAAGGTCCACAACCCCACGTTCGGCAAGTGAACCGCCCTCCCCTTAGGACGCTGCAATGACGCACCTCAACGACCGCACCCTCACCTCCTCCGGCTTCTACGTGAGCCAGGAGGCGCCGATCCACTCGGACCACCCGATCGCCACGCCGTCCAGCCCCGCGCCCGACATCCTGCGCTGCGCGTACATGGAGCTCGTCGTCACGGACCTCGCGGCCTCCCGCGCGTTCTACGTCGACGTGCTGGGCCTGTACGTCACGGAGGAGGACGAGCAGAGCATCTACCTGCGCTCCACCGAGGAGTTCATCCACCACAACCTGGTGCTGCGCCAGGGCGAGGTGGCCGCCGTCGCCGCCTTCTCCTACCGCGTGCGCACGCCGGAGGACCTCGACAAGGCCGTCGCCTTCTACACCGAGCTCGGCTGCGAGGTGCGGCGCGAGCCGGGCGGCTTCACGAAGGGCATCGGCGAGTCGGTGCGCGTCGTCGACCCGCTCGGCTTCCCGTACGAGTTCTTCTACGCCACGGAGCACGTCGAGCGGCTGTCGTGGCGCTACGACCTGCACACCCCCGGCGAGCTGGTGCGGCTGGACCACTTCAACCAGGTCACCCCGGACGTGCCGCGGGCCGTGAAGTTCATGCAGGACCTGGGCTTCCGCGTCACGGAGGACATCCAGGACGACGCCGGGACGGTCTACGCGGCGTGGATGCGCCGCAAGCCCACCGTGCACGACACCGCCATGACCGGCGGCGACGGCCCGCGCATGCACCACGTGGCGTTCGCGACGCACGAGAAGCACAACATCCTCGCCATCTGCGACAAGCTCGGCGCGCTGCGGCGCTCCGACGCCATCGAGCGCGGTCCGGGTCGGCACGGCGTCTCGAACGCGTTCTACCTGTACCTGCGCGACCCCGACGGGCACCGCGTCGAGATCTACACGCAGGACTACTACACCGGCGACCCGGACAACCCCGTCGTCACCTGGGACGTGCACGACAACCAGCGCCGCGACTGGTGGGGCAACCCCGTCGTGCCGAGCTGGTACACCGAGGCGTCCCTCGTGCTGGACCTCGACGGCAACCCGCAGCCCGTCGTCGCCCGCACCGACGACTCCGAGATGGAGGTGACCGTCGGCGCCGACGGGTTCTCCTACACCCGCCGGGACGACGCCGACGGCGGCGGCGTGCAGGGGTTCAAGCTGGGAGCCACCCTGTGACGGGGGCCGACGGCGAGCGCACCCTCGACGACGACGCGGTCGTCGCCGTCGCCGACGAGCTCGCCGAGGCCGACCGCACCCGCACCCCCGTGCCGCTGCTCACCGCGCGGCACGAGGGGATGACGGTCGCGGACGCGTACGCCGTGCAGCGCACGTGGCGCGAGCGCGGGGAGGCGCGCGGCCGCCGCGTCGTCGGGCACAAGATCGGCCTGACGTCGAAGGCCATGCAGGCCGCGACCGGCATCACCGAGCCGGACTACGGCGTGATCTTCGACGACATGGTGCTGGAGTCGGGCAGCGTCGTGGAGCACGCCCGGTACTCGAACGTGCGGGTCGAGGTGGAGCTGGCGTTCGTGCTCGCGTCGCCGCTCGAGGGCCCCGGGACCACCGTCACCGACGTGCTGCGCGCCACCGACCGCGTCGTGCCGGCCCTGGAGATCCTCGACGCGCGCGTCGAGATGCCGGGACGCACCATCGTCGACACCATCAGCGACAACGCCGCCATGGGTGCCATGGTGGTGGGCGGGCGGCCCGTGCGGGTCGACGACGTCGACCTGCGCTGGGTGTCCGCCCTGCTGTACCGCAACGAGACCATCGAGGAGACGGGCGTCGCCGCGGGCGTGCTGGGGCACCCCGCCGCCGGCGTCGCCTGGCTCGCGAACAAGCTGGCGGCGCACGGCGACTCGCTCGCCGCCGGCGAGACCGTCCTGTCCGGGTCGTTCACCCGCCCCACGTGGGTGCACCCCGGCGACACCGTGCACGCCGACTACGGGACCCTGGGGGCCGTGACATGCCGCTTCGTCTGACCGACGGACCGACCACCGACCGCTCGCTCGCCGCGATGCTCGCCGAGGCCGCGGACGAGGGACGCCCCCTCGTCGGTGCCTGGTCCTCGATGGGCAGCCCCGTCGCCGCGGAGCTCCTGGCCGGCAGCGGCCTGGACGTCGTGCTCGTCGACGGCGAGCACGGGCCCAACGACCTCAGAGACGTCCTCGCGCAGCTCCAGGCCACCGCCGCGTACCCGGTCGCGACGCTGGTGCGCGTCCCGTCCGGCGACCCGGTGGGCCTCAAGCGGGTGCTCGACCTCGGCGCCACGAACGTCCTGGTGCCCATGGTCGACTCCGCCGCCGAGGCCGAGGCCGCCGTCCGCGCCGTCCGGTACCCACCGGCCGGCGTGCGCGGCGTCGGCAGCGCGCTCGCCCGCTCGTCGCGCTGGGCCCGGGTGCCCGGCTACCTCGGTGGGGCGGACGACGGCATCACCCTCGTCGTCCAGCTCGAGACGCGCGCCGCGATCGACGACGCCGCCGCCATCGCCGGCACGGACGGCGTCGGCGCCGTCCTCGTCGGCCCCGCCGACCTCGCCGCGTCGCTCGGCCACCTGGGCCGGCAGGACCACCCCGAGGTCGTGGACGCGGTGCTCGGCGCGATCGCCGCCTGCCGCGCCGCCGGCACCCCCGTGGGCGTCAACGCCTTCGACCCGGCCATGGCCGACCGCTACCTCGACGCCGGGGCGGCCTACGTCGTCGTCGGCGCTGACGTCACCCTGATCGCGCGCGGGTCCGAGCAGCTCGCCGCGCGCGTCGCCTCCCGCACCACGACCCCGCAGCCGAAGGACGGTGGAACCCGATGACGACGACCACTCCGACATCTCCGACCAGCCCGCGCGAGCGCGCGGCCGAGCTCCTCACCAGCACCCCGACGGGCCTGCTGGTCGGCGGCACGTGGCGCGACGCGTCCGACGGCGGCACGTTCGCCGTCGAGAACCCGGCCACCGGGGAGACCCTGACCCACGTCGCCTCCGCGACGGGTGACGACGCCCGGGCCGCGATGGACGCCGCCGCGGCGGCGCAGGCGTCGTGGGGCGCGACCCCGGCGCGGGAGCGGGCCGAGATCCTGCGCCGCGGGTTCGCCCTCGTGCAGGAGCGGCGCGAGGACCTCGCGCTGCTCATGACGCTCGAGATGGGCAAGCCGCTCGCGGAGGCGCGCGGCGAGGTCACGTACGGCGGCGAGTTCCTGCGCTGGTTCGCCGAGCAGGCCACCCACGACGACAGCCGCTACGCCCGCACCCCCGAGGGCTCGCTGCGGATGCTCGTGCAGCGCCGGCCCGTGGGCCCGTGCCTGCTCATCACGCCGTGGAACTTCCCGCTCGCGATGGCCACCCGGAAGGTGGCGCCCGCCGTCGCCGCCGGCTGCACGATGGTGCTCAAGCCGGCCCGCCTCACCCCGCTGACGTCGCTCCTGTTCGCGCAGCTCATGGTCGAGGCCGGGCTGCCCGACGGCGTGCTCAACGTGGTGCCGTCGGCCTCCGCGTCGGCCGTGAGCGAGCCGGTGATGGCCGACCCGCGGCTGCGGAAGGTGTCGTTCACCGGCTCCACGCCGGTGGGGCAGGCGCTGCTGCGCTCCGCCACCGAGAACGTGCTGCGCACGTCGATGGAGCTCGGCGGCAACGCCCCGCTCGTCGTCTTCGAGGACGCCGACCTGGACGCCGCGGTCGACGGCGCCATGGCCGCCAAGCTGCGCAACGGCGGCGAGGCCTGCACCGCCGCCAACCGGTTCTACGTGCACGAGTCCGTGGCCGACGAGTTCGTCTCCCGCCTCGCCGAGCGCTTCCGCGCCGTCGTCGTCGGGAACGGCCTGGACGACGGCACCACGCTGGGCCCGCTCGTCGAGGCGAAGGCCGTGGACTCCGTCGCGGCGCTGGTGGACGACGCCGTCGCGCGCGGCGCGCAGGTCGTCGTCGGCGGAGAGCGCCCCGACGGCCCGGGCCACTTCTACCCCGCGACGCTGCTGCGCGACGTCCCCGCGGACGCCCGCTGCATGACGGAGGAGATCTTCGGCCCCGTCGCCCCGGTCGCGACGTTCGCCACCGAGGACGAGGCGGCGGAGCTCGCCAACTCCACCGAGTACGGGCTGGCGTCGTACGTGTTCACCGGGGACGTGCGCCGCGGGCTCGCGTTCGCCGAGCGGCTCGAGTTCGGCCTGCTGGGCCTCAACGCCGGCGTCATCTCCAACGCGGCCGCACCGTTCGGCGGCATGAAGCAGTCCGGCACCGGCCGCGAGGGCGGCTTCGAGGGCATCGCCGAGTACCAGGAGACGCAGTACGTCGGCATGCCGCTCTGACCGCGAGGTAGTACGGGCTCCGGCGAGGTAGTCCGGATCCCCGCGAGGTAGTTCCGAAGATGCCGAGGTAGTTCGAGGCCCGGCGAGGTAGTCGACTAC
>NZ_JBHTVC010000006.1:101201-121862 GCF_042793275.1 Isoptericola sp. NPDC056578 | reverse complement strand
GGCGCCGCGGGGGGGGGGCCCCTCCCGGCCTCCCCCTCCCCTCCCCCCCCTGGTTTCCGTGGGGGGGGGTCCCCCCCCCCGCCCCCCCCCCGGGGGGGGGGCCCCCCCCCGGGGGTCGCGCCACCGTCCGCACTCTGTGCGCCGTCTCGCGGCGCGGACGGCGACGAGGCCGCCCCGGTGAGAGGCTGGCCGCGGTGCGAGCTCCACGACATCCCGACGACCCGCGACCGATGGAAGGCAGAGCATGAGGCTCGAGCTGCGCGGCATCACCAAACGCTTCGGCGCCCTCGTGGCGAACGACCACATCGACCTCGTGGTGGAGCCGGGCGAGATCCACTGCCTGCTGGGCGAGAACGGCGCCGGCAAGTCCACCCTGATGAACGTGCTCTACGGCCTGTACCAGGCCGACGAGGGCGAGATCCTCCTGGACGACGAGGTCCAGGCCTTCGAGGGGCCCGGCGACGCGATGGCCGCCGGGATCGGCATGGTGCACCAGCACTTCATGCTCGTGCCGGTGTTCTCGGTCGCGGAGAACGTCATGCTCGGGCACGAGACCACCGGTGCCGCGGGGGTGCTGGACCTGGCCAGCGCGCGCTCCCGGGTCACGGAGATCGCGGACCGGTTCGGCTTCCAGGTCGACCCGGACGCCCTGGTCGAGGACCTGCCGGTGGGCGTGCAGCAGCGGGTCGAGATCATCAAGGCGCTCTCGCGCGACGCCGACGTGCTGGTCTTCGACGAGCCCACGGCCGTGCTGACCCCCCAGGAGACCGACGAGCTCATGGGGATCATGCGGCAGCTGCGGGACGAGGGCGCGGCGATCGTCTTCATCACGCACAAGCTGCGCGAGGTGCGCGCCGTCGCCGACCGCATCACGGTCGTGCGGCACGGCAAGGTCGTCGGCGAGGCGAGCCCCGGCGCGACCGACGCCGAGCTCGCGTCGCTCATGGTGGGCCGCGCCGTCGAGCTGACGGTGCGCAAGGACGCGGCCCGCACGACCAACAACGAGCTCGCCGTCACGGACCTCCGCGTCACGGGGCCCGAGGGCCAGGTGCTCGTGGACGACGTGAGCTTCACGGTGCGCGGCGGCGAGGTGCTCGTCGTGGCCGGCGTCCAGGGCAACGGCCAGACGGAGCTGACCGAGGCCCTCGTGGGCCTCCAGGAGCAGGTCGCGGGGAGCGTGCGGCTCGACGGCAAGGAGCTGGTGGGCCGCTCGGTGCGCCGGATCCTGCAGGCGGGGGTCGGCTTCGTGCCCGAGGACCGCAACGAGGACGGCCTCGTCGGCGAGTTCACGATCGCCGAGAACCTCGTGCTCGACCGCACGGACGGTCCGCCGTTCGTGCGCCGCGGCGCCCTGCAGCTCGCGCTGCGCGACGACTTCGCGCGGGAGAAGGTCGCGGAGTACGACGTCCGCACGCAGGGCATCGAGACGCGCGTCGGCCGCCTGTCGGGCGGCAACCAGCAGAAGGTCGTCCTCGCGCGCGAGCTGTCCCGCGAGCTGCGCCTGCTCGTGGCGGCGCAGCCGACGCGCGGCGTCGACGTCGGCTCGATCGAGTTCATCCACAAGCGGATCGTCGAGACGCGCGACTCGGGCATCCCGGTCGTGGTGGTGTCGACGGAGCTGGACGAGGCCGTCGCCCTCGCCGACCGGATCATGGTGATGTACCGGGGCCGCGTCGTCGGCATCGTCCCGGCGGACACCCCGCGCGACGTGCTCGGCCTGATGATGGCCGGCGTCGCGCCCGAGAGCGGCCCCGATCGAGAAGGAGACGCGGCGTGAGCGGCGAGACGCCCCAGGACCGGGCGCAGGACCGGGCCCAGGAACCGGCACAGGACCAGGGGCCCGACGTCGACCCCGACTCGCGGCTCGGCGAGGCGCTCGAGCAGGTCGACGCGACGGCCGAGCCCGGGCTCGCGGAGGAGCTGGAGCAGGAGGCGGCGCGCGAGCAGGCGGCCGTCGTCGAGGAGTCCGGCCAGCGGTGGCGCGACGCGTTGCGCCGCGCGACCTCCGGCGGCTGGGCCGTCGCCCTCGGCGCGATCGTGCTGGCGGTGCTGGCGGGGTCGATCCTCATCGTCGTCACCGACGAGAAGGTCCAGGCCGCGGCGCCGTACTTCTTCGCGCGGCCGGCCGACACGCTCGCCGCGGTCGGCCAGGCGGTGGGTGGCGCGTACTCCGCCCTGTTCCAGGGCGCGGTCTACAACTTCGGCGCGGACACGTTCGCGCAGGGGATCAAGCCGCTGACGCAGACGCTCGCCAACGCCACGCCGCTCATCGCGGCCGGCCTGGGCGTCGCCCTGGCGTTCCGCGCGGGGCTGTTCAACATCGGTGGCCAGGGCCAGATGCTCATGGCGGCCACCGCCGCCGGGTGGATCGGCTTCGGCGTCACCGGGCTCCCGTTCCCGCTGCACCTGCTGATCGCCCTCGTGGCCGGCGTCGCCGCCGGCGCGCTGTGGGCGGGCATCGCCGGCCTGCTGAAGGCCCGCACCGGCGCCCACGAGGTGATCGTCACGATCATGCTCAACTACGTCGCGTTCTACCTGCTGTCCTACCTGCTCTCCACGCCGGGGCTCATGCAGGCGCCCGGCTCCGCGTACCCGAAGACGCCGCCGATGCAGGACTCGGCCGTGCTGCCGTCGCTGCTCGGCAGCGAGTACAACCTCGACTGGGGCTTCGTGCTCGCGCTGCTCGCCGTCGTCGGGGTGTGGTGGCTGCTCAACCGCTCGAGCACGGGCTTCGCCTTCCGTGCCGTCGGCGAGAACCCCAAGGCCGCACGGGTGGCCGGCATCGACGTGCCACGGACCACGGTGCTCGTCATGCTCGTGGCCGGTGGCCTGGTGGGTCTCGCCGGGGCGCAGCAGGTGCTGGGCACGGTGACCTCCGGCTTCAGCACCGACATCGACGCCGGCATCGGCTTCGACGCGATCACCGTGGCGCTGCTCGGCGGGTCCTCGCCCTGGGGCGTGCTCGGCGCCGGCATCCTGTTCGGCGGCTTCAAGGCCGGCGGCTCCGCGATGCAGGCCGCCGAGGGCATCCCGATCGAGATCGTGCTCGTCGTGCAGTCGCTGATCGTGCTGTTCATCGCGGCGCCGCCGCTCGTGCGGGCGGTGTTCCGCCTGCCGCAGCCGGAGCGGACGCCGCGCCGACGGGAGAGCCGACGCGACCGCCGTCGGGCGGCAGGCGCGCAGGGCGCCGGGGAGGGACAGGCATGACCGCCACGACCGTCGACCAGCCCGGGGCCGCGGCCCCGGCCCCCGCGTCGCGCGCCACGGCCCCGGTGACGTGGAAGGCCGTCGTCGGCCTCGGCGTGGTCCTGGTCCTGTACGCGCTGCTGCTGCTCCTGGCGCCCCACGAGGGTTCCGCGCGGTTCGCGCTGTCGACCAGCACCGACTTCGTCGTCCTGTCGACGCTCGTCGTGCCCGCGATGGCCACGGCCTGGGTGTGCGCCGTCGTCGGGCTCGCCGTGCTGGCGTTCGCCGTCGTGCGCACCCGGGCCGGGCGACGCGTACCCGTGTGGGCCGTGGCCGTCTTCGCGGCCGCGCTGCTCGTCGGGTTCCTCGCCTGGGCGGGCGCGGGCAGCCCGCGCGACATCTCGGTGGTCGGGCTCCTCGGTGGTGCCATCGGCCTGTCCGTGCCGCTCGTCTACGGCGCGCTCGGCGGCGTCATCGGCGAGCGCGCGGGCGTCGTCAACATCGCCATCGAGGGCCAGCTGCTGGCGGGCGCGTTCGTCGCCGCGATCGTCGCGTCGCTCACCAAGAACCCGTGGGCCGGGCTGGTGGCGGCCGTGCTGGCGAGCGCCCTCGTGGCCCTGGTGCTGGCGCTGTTCACCATCACCTACCGGGTCAACCAGGTGATCGTCGGCGTGGTGCTCAACGTGCTGGTCATCGGCCTGACGAGCTTCTTCTACTCCGAGGTGCTGGTCCCGAACGCCGAGACGCTCAACTCGACCGTCCGGTTCCCGCGCCTGCCGATCCCCGGGCTCGAGAGCATCCCCGTGATCGGGCCGGTGCTGTTCAACCAGACCATCGTCGTCTACCTCATGTACCTCGCCGTGCCGGCGGTCTCGTACGCCCTGTTCCGCACGAAGTGGGGCCTGCGGGTGCGTGCCGTGGGCGAGCACCCCAAGGCGGCCGACACGGTCGGCATCGACGTGCTGCGCACCCGCTACCGGGCCGTCCTGGTGGGCGGCGCCGTGGTCGGGCTCGGCGGCGCGTTCTACACCGTGGTGTCGATCAACCAGTTCGGCCGCGAGATGACGGCCGGCGCGGGGTTCATCGCCCTGGCCGCGGTCATCTTCGGCAAGTGGGACCCGCTCCGGGCGGCCCTGGCCGGTCTGCTGTTCGGCTTCGCGACGAACCTGCAGAACGTGCTGTCGGTCGTGGGCTCGCCCGTCCCGAGCCAGTTCATGCTCATGCTCCCGTACGTGGTGACGCTGCTGGCGGTGGCCGGGCTGGTCGGCAGGTCCCGCGCGCCCGCCGCGTCGGGGACGCCCTACACCAAGGAGTAGCGATGGCGAGCACGAGTGGTCCGACCGTCGACTGGGAGGCGCTGCGCGCCGCGGCACGGGACGTCGTCGAGCGGGCGTACGTGCCGTACTCCGGCTTCCCGGTGGGTGCCGCGGCGCTCGTGGACGACGGCCGCGTGGTGGTGGGCTGCAACGTGGAGAACGCCGCCTACGGGGTGACGCTCTGCGCGGAGTGCTCGCTCGTGTCCGCCCTGGTCACGGGCGGGGGCGGCCGGCTCGTCGCGTTCACGTGCGTGGACGGCGCGGGGCGGACCCTCATGCCGTGCGGACGGTGCCGCCAGCTCCTGTGGGAGCACGGCGGCCCCGACCTGCTGGTGGAGTCCGTCCGGGGCGTCGTGCCCATGACCGAGGTGCTGCCGGACGCGTTCGGCGCACCGGACCTGGACCGTTATCGCGAGGGGAGCGAGGCATGACCACGCCGGGCAGCACGACGGGCAGCGCGCCGGCCCACGAGGCGTTCGACGCCGTCGACGTCATCCGGACCAAGCGCGACGGGCACCCGCTCGAGGCGGAGCAGATCGACTGGGTGGTGGACGCCTACACGCGCGGCGCGGTCGCCGAGGAGCAGATGTCGGCCCTCGCGATGGCGATCCTGCTGCGGGGGATGACCCGCCCGGAGGTCGCGCGCTGGACCGGCGCGATGATCGCGTCCGGCGAGCGGATGGACTTCTCCGGCCTGTCGCGCCCCACCGCGGACAAGCACTCGACCGGCGGGGTGGGGGACAAGATCACGCTGCCGCTCGCGCCGCTCGTCGCGTCGTTCGGGGTGGCCGTGCCGCAGCTCTCGGGCCGCGGCCTCGGGCACACGGGCGGCACGCTGGACAAGCTCGAGGCGATCCCGGGCTGGCGGGCGGCGCTGAGCAACGCCGAGCTGATGGGCCAGCTCGAGGACGTCGGCGCGGTGGTCTGCGCGGCCGGGGCGGGGCTGGCCCCCGCCGACAAGAAGCTCTACGCCCTGCGGGACGTGACGGGCACGGTCGAGTCGGTGCCGCTCATCGCGAGCTCGATCATGAGCAAGAAGATCGCGGAGGGCACCGGCGCGCTGGTCCTCGACGTCAAGGTGGGCTCCGGCGCGTTCATGAAGGACCTCGACGCGGCCCGCGAGCTCGCCCGCACGATGGTCGACCTCGGCACGGACGCGGGCGTGCGCACGGTCGCGCTGCTCACGGACATGGCCGTCCCGCTCGGCCGCACCGCGGGCAACGCGCTCGAGGTGCGCGAGTCCGTCGAGGTCCTCGACGGCGGCGGGCCGGCCGACGTCGTCGACCTCACCGTCGCGCTGGCCGTGGAGATGCTCGCGGGCGCAGGGAAGCCCGTGCCCGAGCCCGAGGTGCGCGCGGCGCTGGCCGACGGCCGCGCCAAGGACGTCTGGCGCAGGATGATCGCGGCGCAGGGCGGCGACCCGGACGCGGAGCTGCCCCGGGCACGGGAGCGGCAGGACGTGGTCGCGGACCGGTCCGGCGTCCTCACCCGGCTGGACGCCTACGCCGTCGGCATCGCGGCCTGGCGGCTGGGCGCGGGGCGCTCGCGCCGCGAGGACCCGGTGCAGGCCGGGGCCGGCGTCGAGCTGCACGCGAAGCCGGGGGACGAGGTCTCCGCGGGTGAGCCGCTGCTCACCCTGCACACGGACACTCCGGAGCGGTTCGACCGCGCCCGGGCGGCGCTCGAGGGGCAGTGGGCGGTCGACGACGCCGTGGGCGGCGACGCGGCCCGACCGCTCCTGCTCGACCGGATCGGCTGACCGACACGCGGCTGGTCGGGACGGTCGGGGCGGTCGGGACGATGGCGGCGCGGACGCTGCGCGTGACGGACGTCCTCGCGCTCGTGGGCGCGTTCGCCGGGCCGGCGCCGGTGCCGCCGCCCGTCGGACGGTTCGGCCGCCCGGAGGTGCCCGGCGACCTCGTCCCGGCGCTCGACGCGCTCGCCCCCGCGGTGCGGGCACGGGTGCTCGACCCGCTCGGCCGGGAGGACCCACCGCCGGTCCCGGGGCGCCCGCGGACGCTCGTGCTCCCCGCGGCCGACGGTGTCGTCGCCCCCGCACGCCAGGTCGACGAGCGGACGTGCGGCGCGGCGGTGCTGGCCCTTCTGGCGCTCGCGGGCGACCCCCGGCTCGCGCTCGGGCTGAGCCGCGGGCCGCACGGGGTCGGCGCCGCGTTCGCCGCGGCCCAGCGGGTGCTGCACGCGCGCGCGACCCGGGGACCGGGCGGCCTCCCGCTGTGGCCCGCCGCCCTGGGGACCCCGCCGTGGGGCGCGGCCCGCGTCGCCCGGTACGGCCGCGTGCGGTACGGCCACCGGGTGGTCGGCGGCCGCGCGGCCCGCACGGTGCTGGGCGCCGCCGTGGGGTCGGCGGCCGCCGGCGTGCCGGTCCCGCTGTACACGGGGGGCGACCTCGCCGGCGGCGTGTCGACGGCGGTGCCCCGGCACGTCGTCCTCCTCACGACCGTGCGGAGCGGTGTCGCGACGGTCTACGAGCCGTCGGCCGGCCGGCTGCACGCGGTGCCGGTCGCCGGGCTCGTCGCGGGCGCCCGAGGGCGTCGGGACGACCGGCTGCTCGCCCCCGCGCTCGGCGGCTGGCCGCACGTCGTGTGGGCGCTGCTGCCCCGGGACGCCCGCGGCTGACCAGCTCCTCTGGCGCGTCGCGGGGGCCGGGTCCACGATGGGAGCGCACCGCCGTCGAGCGAAGGGACAGCCCCCATGAGCACCGCCCCGGACGACGCCTGGCGGGACGCCGGGCTGGAGAGCCCCGACGACACCACGAGCCTGGTCGAGGACGCCCTGACGGACGACGCGCAGGGTGGCGAGGACGCTGCGGCCGGCGGTCGCGCGGAGGAGTACAAGCCGCGGCACGCCCGGCCCGACCTGGACGGCGAGGCCGCGGAGGCCGACGTCGTCGAGCAGAGCCAGGAGGTCCCCGGGCTCGACGATCCCGAGGCCTCCGAAGACGCGTGATCGCCGGTAGGTTGGCCCCATGACGCAAGCCCTCGTCGACCTGATCCCCGCCCTGCCCAAGGTGCTGCTGCACGACCATCTCGACGGGGGCCTGCGACCGCAGACCGTCCTCGAGCTCGCCGCCGAGGTGGGCCACGAGCTCCCGGCGTCGGACGCCGAGTCGCTCGGCACCTGGTTCGTCGAGGCCGCGGACTCCGGGTCCCTGGTGCGGTACCTGGAGACGTTCGACCACACCATCGCCGTCATGCAGACGGCGGACGCCCTGGCGCGCGTGGCGCGCGAGGCCGTGCTGGACCTCGCCGCCGACGGTGTCGTGTACGCCGAGCAGCGCTGGGCGCCGGAGCAGCACCTGTCCCGCGGGCTGACGCTGCCGGAGACGGTCGAGGCCGTGCAGGCGGGCATCGACGAGGGCATCCGCGAGGCGGCGTCGCGCGGGCAGATCATCCGCGTCGGGCAGCTGGTCACCGCGATGCGGCACACCGACCGCTGGCAGGAGATCGCGGAGCTCGCGGTCGCGTACCGGGACCGCGGCGTGGTGGGCTTCGACATCGCCGGCCCGGAGGACGGGTTCCCGCCGTCGCGGCACGTGGAGATCTGGCGCTACCTGGCCGAGCAGGACTTCCCGACGACGATCCACGCCGGCGAGGCGGCCGGGCCGGCCTCGATCGCGGAGGCCGTCCACCTGGGCCAGGCCGACCGGATCGGCCACGGCGTGCGGATCGTCGAGGACATCGCGTTCCACGAGGGGTTCGACGACGACGGCGAGCGGCGCGCCGAGCTGGGGCGTCTCGCGCACTGGGTGCGCGACCACCAGATCGCGCTCGAGGTGTGCCCCGTGTCGAACCTGCAGACGGGCGCCACGACGGCGACGTCCGTGGCCGACCACCCGATCACGCGGCTCAAGGAGCTGGACTTCGCCGTCACGCTCAACACGGACAACCGCCTCATGTCCCGCACGTCCATGTCGAACGAGATGACGCGGCTCGTCACCGAGGCGGGGTGGACCATCGACGACCTGGCCGACGTGACCCTGACCGCCGCGTGGAGCACGTTCATGCATCACGACGAGCGCCGCGCGCTGGTCGACGACGTCATCCTGCCGGGGTACCAGCAGGTCGAAGGGGCGCAGCGATGAACCGTTCGACGCCGTCTGCCGCCCGGCCCGGGCAGAGCGACCTGCCCGCCGACGCCCTCGCGCTCGCGCGGTTCGTCGACCACACGCTGCTCAAGCCGGAGGCGACCACCGCCGACGTCACCGCGCTGGTCGAGGAGGGCGTCCGGCTGGGCGTGTTCTCGGTCTGCATCTCCCCGACGTTCGTCGCGCACGCGGCGCGGGTCGCGGCCGGTCGCCTCGCGGTGGCGACCGTGTGCGGCTTCCCGTCGGGCAAGCACGTCAGCGCGGTGAAGGCGGCCGAGGCGGCCCGATCCGTCGCCGACGGCGCCGACGAGGTCGACATGGTGATCGACGTCGGCGCGGCCAAGGAGGGCGCGTTCGACGCGGTCCGGGCGGACATCGCCGCCGTGCGCGCGGCCGTGCCCGCCGAGCACCTGCTCAAGGTCATCATCGAGGCGGCCGCGCTCACCGACGACGAGATCGTCGCCGTCTGCCGGGCCGCGCGGGACGCCGGCGCCGACTTCGTGAAGACCTCGACGGGCTTCCACCCCGCCGGGGGCGCCTCCGTGCACGCGGTGGAGCTCATGGCCGGCACGGTGGGCGGCGCGCTGGGGGTCAAGGCCTCCGGAGGGGTCCGGACCCTGGACGACGCGCTCGCCATGATCCGCGCCGGCGCCACGCGGCTGGGCCTCTCCGGGACCGCGGGCGTGCTCGCGGGCTTCGCCGGGGGAGAGCAGGCCGCCGCCGGGTCCGGCTACTGACCGCCGGCGTGCCCGAACCGCTCGTCGACGTCCGCGCCGCCACGCGCACGCACGGCACGGTCCAGGTCCTCGGGCCGACGTCCCTGACGCTGGGGCCCGGCGAGGCGGCCGCCGTCGTCGGGCCGAACGGCAGCGGCAAGTCCACGCTGCTGCGCCTGGTCGCGGGCAAGGACGAGCCGACGTCGGGCGACGTGCGCGTCCTCGGCCTGCCCGCCGGGCAGGCGCGCCTGCGGCGGCGGGAGGACGTCGCGCTGCTGTTGGGCGGCCTGTCGGCGTACCCCGACCTCACGGTCGCCGAGCACCTGCGCCTCGTCGCGTCGGCCTGGTCGGGTCGCCATCGCGGCCCCGACGTCGAGACCGCGCTCGCGGAGGCCGAGCTCGACCGCGTGCGCGACCAGCTCCCCGGGGAGCTGTCGTCGGGGGAGGGGCAGATGTTCGCCCTCGCGACGACGCTCTACCGGCCCGCCCGTCTCGTGCTGCTCGACGAGCCGGAGCAGCGGCTCGACGCGCGCTGGCGTGCCGTGGCGCGGCGTCTCGTCGCGGGCGCGCTGGACGCGGGCAGGGCGCTGCTCGTCGCGACGCACGACCCGGACCTGCGCGCCGACCTCGCCCGCCGCGGCCGCGAGGTCGAGCTCGCGGCGCCGGGGCCGCGATGAGGATGCGGTGACGGCGCGGTGACGGGCGCCCCCCAAGTCCCGGCGGGGCACGTCGACGACGGCGCCCGCGTGCCGTACCCGCGCTGGCGGCGCTGGGTCGGCTCGCTGCGGCGCCGGGCGCTCGTCGTGCGGGCCGCGGAGTCCGGCGGCGACCCGCACGACCGCGTCTACCTCGGCTACGGGGTGGTGCTGCTCGCGCTCGTGTACGGGCCGGTCCTGTGGAGCGCCCTCGCCCAGGCGGCCGCGGCGGTGCCGCTGCCCGACGCGGTGGAGGGGCGGGCGGCGGTGCTGCTCGCCGGGTCGGCGCTGGCGCTCGGCGTCGCGTGCCTCGCCGGGCTCGCCGCAGCCCGGGCCGGAGGCCCGCTCTGGACGAGCCGTGCCGAGGCGACCTTCGCACTCTCCGGCCAGTTCCGCCCGCGCGACGTGCTGCGGCGGCGAGCCGTGCTGCTCGCGCTCGCGGCGGCCGCCGGCGGCGCCTTCCTCGCGACCGCGGGCGCGGCGGGGCTCGCGGGCGGGGCCACCGCGGGCGTACCCGGGCCCCTCCTCGTCGCGGGAGCGGGCGCCGCCCTACTGGCCCAGGTGCCGGTGGCGGTCGGCGCGGCGGCCCAGGCCCCGGGTCGGCGGCGCGCGGCCGTCGGGGTCACCCTGCTCCTGCTGGTGCTCGGTCTGGTCGCGGCCCTGGGCACCGTGTCACCCGTCCCCGCCCTGGTGCCGTCGCCCGGTGCGCGGGCCGGGGCGGTCGCGGGCGTCGCGCTGGTCGTGGCCGTCGGGCTGGCGTCGGCGTGGCTGGTGGTCCGGGTGCTGCCGGGCGAGCTCGACGTCGACCGGGCGGCCGCGGGCCAGTCGCGCACGGTGACGGCCGGACGCGGCCTGGTGGGTGGCGACTCCGGGGCGGTCGCGGACGTCCTCGGGCCGCGGGGCTACGCGGGCCGGTCGGCGCGGCTCCCCGCGCGGCTGCTGCGCCGCGCCCCGCTGGTGGCGCGCGACCTGCTCGGGCTGCGCCGCCGGCCGACGGCCCTGGTCGTCTCGCTCCTTGCGGGGTGCGCGGGGGCCGTGCTCGTGCGCCTCGGCGCGGAGGACGGGCCGGCGCTCGCGACCGTGGCGGGCGCCCTCACCCTGTACGGCGCGGCGCGGACCTGGACCGACGGGCTGCACGCGTTCGCCGCCCAGCCCCAGCCGGGCGCCCTCCTGCCCGGCACGGCGGCGCGCGCCGTCGCCGGGCACGCGGTCGTGCCCACGGTCCTGGGGCTGCTCGCCGCGGCCGCGGGAGCCGCCGGTGGGCGGGGCGAGGAGGCGGCCGCCGTCGTCCTCGTCGTCGTGCTGGTGCTGGCCGCACGCGTCTGGGTGGCGGGCGCGACGGCAGCGCCGCCCGGCCTCTTCACGCCGATGATGACGCCGAACGGCGACATGTCCATGCTGGTGCTGGGCGCGTGGTACCTGCGCGGCTGGCTGGTCGTGGCGGCAGCCGCCTGGCTCCTCCAGCGCGCCGGTCCCGGTGCCGCGACGGCCGTGCTGGTGCTGGCGCTGGCGGCCGGGCTCGCCGCCACGGGGCTGCGGCGGTTCGCCCGGGCGTGACCCGGCACGCCGCTCCCGGTCGCGGTGCGGCGCCGTCCGGCGCAGGCTCGTGCCTGGGGCCCGTGACCCGGGGCCGCCACCCGACCGGAGGGACAGCGCGTGTACTACAGCAACGGGAACTACGAGGCGTTCGCGCGGCCGCGCAAGCCGGCCGGCGTCGACGACAAGTCGGCGTGGCTCGTGGGCGCCGGACTGGCGTCCATGTCCGCCGCGGCGTTCATGATCCGCGACGGGCAGCTGGCGGGGGAGCGGATCACGATCCTCGAGCGCCTGCGGCTGCCGGGCGGGGCCCTGGACGGCATCAAGGAGCCGAAGAAGGGTTTCGTGGTGCGCGGGGGCCGCGAGATGGAGGACCACTTCGAGTGCCTGTGGGACCTGTTCCGGTCCGTGCCGTCGATCGAGGTCGAGGGCGCCTCGGTGCTCGACGAGTTCTACTGGCTCAACAAGGACGACCCGAACTTCTCGCTGCAGCGGGCCACGGTGGACCGCGGCCGGGACGCGCGCACGGACGGCCTGTTCGCGCTGTCGGAGAAGGCGCAGAAGGACATCGTGACCGTCTTCCTCGCGACGCGCGAGGAGATGGAGGGCAAGCGGATCGACGAGGTCTTCGGCCGCGAGTTCCTGGACAGCAACTTCTGGCTGTACTGGCGCACGATGTTCGCGTTCGAGGAGTGGCACAGCGCGCTCGAGATGAAGCTGTACATCCACCGGTTCGTGCACCACATCGGCGGGCTGCCGGACTTCTCCGCGCTGAAGTTCACCAAGTACAACCAGTACGAGTCCCTGGTGCTGCCGCTGTACCGCTGGCTGCTCGACCAGGGCGTGACGTTCCGGTTCTCCACCGAGGTCACGGACGTCGACTTCGAGATCCGCCCCGGCCGCAAGCAGGCGACGCGGATCCACTGGGTGGCCGACGGCGAGCCGGGCGGCGTCGACCTCGGCGAGGACGACCTGGTCCTGGCGACGATCGGCTCGCTCACGGAGAACTCTGACGACGGCGACCACCACACCCCGGCCCGACTCGACACGGGCCCCGCGCCGGCCTGGGACCTGTGGCGCCAGATCGCGGCGAAGGACCCCGCGTTCGGGCACCCGGACGTCTTCGGCGGCGACGTCGAGAGCACGAAGTGGGAGTCGGCGACCGTCACGACCCTCGACCCGCGCATCCCCGAGCACATCCGGCGGATCTGCAAGCGCGACCCGTTCAGCGGCAAGGTCGTCACGGGCGGCATCGTCACGGTGAAGGACTCGAGCTGGCTGATGAGCTGGACGGTCAACCGGCAGCCGCACTTCAAGCAGCAGCCGCCCGACCAGGTCGTGGTGTGGGTGTACTCGCTGTTCGTCGACACCCCGGGCGACTACGTGCGCAAGCCGATGCAGGAGTGCACGGGCGAGGAGATCACCCGCGAGTGGCTCTACCACCTGGGGGTGCCGACCGACCAGATCGACGAGCTCGCGGCCACCGGGGCCAGGACGGTGCCCGTGATGATGCCGTACGTCACCTCCTTCTTCATGCCCCGGCACGCGGGCGACCGGCCGGACGTGGTGCCCGACGGCGCGGTGAACTTCGCGTTCATCGGCCAGTTCGCCGAGACGAGCCGGGACTGCATCTTCACGACCGAGTACTCGGTGCGCACGGGCATGGAGGCCGCCTACCGCCTGCTCGACATCGAGCGCGGCGTGCCGGAGGTCTTCGGCTCCACCTACGACGTGCGGACGCTGCTCAAGGCCACGAGCCGCCTGCGCGACGGCGAGGAGGTGGACCTGCCGGGCCCGAGGTTCCTGCGCGAGCGGCTGCTGCGGCGTCTCGACGGCACGCAGATCGGCGAGCTGCTCACCGACTTCGGGCTGATCCCCGAGCTCGACGGGACCGCCCGCCGCGACCGCGTGGACGACGCCGTGGAGTGAGCGCGGTGACGAGCCTCACACCGGGCGGGGCACCCGAGGGAAGTTAGGCTCGCCTCACCATGTCTGACACGCAGCCCCAGGCCCCCGCCGGCCCGCCCGCCCGCAAGCGCACCCCTCGGCACGCGACCGTCACGGCCGTCCACCGGCACACCCCGCACCTGGTGCGGGTCACGATCGCGGGCCCCGAGCTCGCGGAGATCGACCTCACCGGACACACCGACACCTACGTGAAGCTGGTGCTCGGGGAGCTGGCGGACGGCCGTCCGCTGCTGCGCGCCTACACGGTGCGCGCGCGGCGCGACGCGGCCGTCGCGGCGTCGGGCGAGGTGGAGTGGGACCTCGACCTCGTGGTGCACGGGGACGCCGGCGTGGGCGGGCCGTGGGCGGTGCGGGTGCAGCCGGGGGAGCCGGTGACGTTCCTCGGCCCGGGCGCCGGCTACGCGCCCGACCCGCAGGCGCCGTGGCACCTGCTCGTGGGCGACGACGCCGCCCTGCCCGCGATCGCGGCCTCGCTCGAGGCGCTCCCGGCCGGCGCGGTCGCGCACGTCGTCGTCGAGGTCCCCGGGCCCGAGGACGAGCAGGAGCTGGCCAGCGCCGCCGACCTCACGCTCACGTGGGTGCACCGCGGCACCGGCGACCTGGCCGGCACCGTGCGCGCCGCCCACGCCGCCGGGGAGCTCCCCGCGGGGGCGCCGCACGTCTTCCTGCACGGCGAGGCGGGCATGGTGCGCGACCTGCGCCGCTGGGTCCGCACCGAGCTGGACGTGCCGCGCGAGCTGCTGTCGGCGTCGGGCTACTGGCGCCGCGGCAGCGACGACGAGGACTGGCGCGCCCGCAAGGGCGAGTGGAAGGCCGCCGTCGACCAGGACGACGCCGCTCTGGTCGGCGGAGTGGTCGGCTGAGCGTTCAGAGCCCCAGCGCGGTCCGGAGCTCGGCCTTGATCCGGTCGAGCTTCTTGTGCGCCGCGACGCGCAGCCGGCCGACGTCGACCGCCGACGCGTCCGCGGCCACGGGCTCCACGACCTCCAGGTAGCACTTGACCTTCGGCTCGGTCCCGCTGGGTCGCACCACGACGCGCGTGTCGTCGGCACCCAGGAGCACGACGCCGTCCGTGGGCGGCAGACCGTCGATGCCGTCGGACAGGTCGAGCACGTCGGCGACGCCGGCCCCCGCGAGCGTGCGCGGCGGCGACGTGCGCAGCCGCGCCATCGTGTCGGGGATGCGTGACAGGTCGTCGAACCGGACGGAGAGCTGGTCGGTGACGAACAGGCCGTTCTCGCGGGCGACGTCGTCGAGCGCGTCCACGAGCGTGCGCCCGGCGGCCTTCTCCCGGGCGGCGAGCAGGGCCACGAGCACCGCGGTGCTCAGGCCGTCCTTGTCGCGCACGCGGGCCGGGTCCACGCAGTAGCCCAGCGCCTCCTCGTACCCGAAGACCAGCCCGGGGGTGCGGGCGATCCACTTGAAGCCCGTGAGGGTCGTCGCGTGCCCGACCCCGTAGCGGACCGCGATCGAGGACAGCACCCGGGAGGACACGACCGAGGAGGCCACGACCGGGCCGACGCCGGAGCCGTCCGGCGCGGGCACCTCGCCGCGGGCGATGCGGCGCACCGCCTCCCGCCCGAGCAGGGCGCCCACCTCGTCGCCGTGCAGCATCCGCCAGCCGTGCGAGCGGGCCGTCTCCGCACCCTGGTGCGTGCCGTGGCTCGGGTCGTAGACGGCGACCGCGCACCGGTCGGCGTCGGGGTCGTTGGCGATCACCACGTCGGCGTGCGCCTCGGCGAGGGCGACCGCCATGTCGATCGCACCGGGCTCCTCGGGGTTGGGGAACCGGACCGTGGGGAACGCCGGGTCCGGGTCGAGCTGCTCCTCGACCGGCAGCACCCGCGTGAAGCCGGCGTCGGCCAGCACCCGGGCGAGGACGCGGCCGCCGACGCCGTGCAGGGAGGTCGTGACCACCCGCAGCGCCGCCCGCTCCTGCGGCCCGGTGGACGTGCCCGCCCGCTCGGCCAGGTCGTGCACCGACGCGACGTACGCGTCGACCACCTCGCGGCCGAGGACCCGCCAGCCCGACTCCACCCGCGGGACCCCCGACGGCGGACCGGCGGCGGAGATGGCCTCGGCGATGCGGGCGTCGTGGGGCGGCACGATCTGCGCCCCCTGGCCGGCGTCGGTGACGACGCGGCCGCCGAGGTACACCTTGTAGCCGTTGTCCTGCGCCGGGTTGTGGCTCGCGGTGACCATGACGCCCGCGTCGGCGTCGAGATGGCGCACCGCGAACGCGAGCACCGGGGTGGGCAGGGCGGAGGGGAGCAGCAGCACCTCGTGGCCGGCGGCGGTGAGCACCGCGGCGGTGTCGGTCGCGAACGTCGACGAGCGGTCCCGGGCGTCGTAGCCGACCACCACGCGCGCGGTCACGCCCCGGCCCAGCACCGACGTGAGGTACGTGCCGAGGCCGGACGCCGCCGTCGTGACGACCGCGCGGTTCATCCGGTTCGGGCCCGGCGCCATCGCGCCGCGCAGCCCCGCCGTGCCGAACTGGAGCGAGCCCGCGAACCGGTCGCGCAGGAGCGCGACGGCGTGCTCGCGCGTGCTCGGCCGCTCGGACGACGTCTGCTGGGCGAGCCGGGACAGCTCCGCCTTGTCGTCGTCGTCGACGTCGTAGCGGATCCAGCGCTCCACCTCGTCGAGCAGGGTGGACAGGGCGGTCGCCGTCGCGGCCGGCTCGAAGGCCGGGTCGTCGGTGTCCAGGCTCATGGCGGATCCCTCCGTCGGGTGCTCGGCTTACAGGGCGGTGACGATGCGGGCGAGGAGCTCGCTGATGCGCGGGCCGGCGGCCTGGCCGGCCTCCAGCACCTCCTCGTGCGACAACGGCTGCGGGCTGATGCCCGCGGCGAGGTTGGTCACGAGGGACACGCCGAGCACCTCCATGCCGGCGTGCCGGGCGGCGATGGCCTCGAGCGTGGTCGACATGCCGACCAGGTCCGCGCCCATGAGGCCGGCCATCTTCACCTCGGCGGGCGTCTCGTAGTGCGGCCCGGGGAACTGCGCGTACACGCCCTCGGGCAGCTCCGGGTCGACGGTGCGGGCGATCTCGCGCAGGCGCGGCGAGTACAGGTCGGTGAGGTCGACGAACGTCGCGCCCTCGAGGGGGGACGTGGCCGTGAGGTTGAGGTGGTCGCGGATGAGGACCGGCTGGCCCGGGCGCCACGCGATGTGCAGGCCGCCGCAGCCGTTGGTGAGCACGACGCTCTCGCAGCCGGTGGCCGCCGCGGTGCGCACCCCGTGGGCGACGCGCCGCACCCCCTTGCCCTCGTACAGGTGCGTGCGCCCGCCGATGACGAGCGCGTGCCGCACCGCGCCGTCGGGCCGCTCCACGCGGATCGAGCGGGTCGTCGCCGCGTGGCCCGCCACGGCGGGCCGGGCGAAGCCGGGGATCTCGTGGGTCGGGATCTCCGCCACGACGTCGCCGACCAGCTCGGCGGCGCCGCCCCAGCCGGAGCCCAGGACGAGGGCGACGTCGTGCCCCGGCACCCCGGTCGCCTCGGCGATGTGGTCGGCCGCGGCGCGGGCGACGTCGAACGGGTCGGTGGTCGGGTCGTCGAGGTCCCCGACGCTGCGGCTCGTGGTGCTCATGGTCCCGAGGGTAGTCCGGGCGGGGGCACGCCGCCGCGCCGGCACCGGGGGCCCGGCGGCCTGACACAATGGCCCCCGTGCCCTCCGTGAACACCCCTTCCCCGGACACCTCGGCCTCCACCGGCGCCGCCACCCGCGGCATCCCCGAGGCCGACCCGCGCCCCCCGCACGTCGTCGTCGTCGGCGGCGGACCGGGCGGCTACGAGGCCGCCCTCGTCGCCCGCCGCCTCGGAGCCCGCGTCACCGTCGTCGAGCGGCACGGCCTCGGCGGTGCCGCCGTGCTCACCGACGTCGTGCCCTCCAAGACGCTCATCGCCACCGCCGAGTGGTTCACCACGGCCGAGCAGGGGCCCGAGCTCGGCGTCCGCGGGGAGGCACCGGCGGGCGAGCGCCGCGACCTGGTCGACCTCGAGGCCGTGAACGCCCGCGTGCTCGCGCTCGCCGACGCGCAGTCGCGCGACATCCACTCCCGCCTCGAGCGCGAGGGCGTCGAGATCGTCGTCGGCGAGGGTCGGCTCGACGGTCCGTCGCGGGTCGTCGTCGACACGGGCACGGACACCGACCCGGGCACGACGACGCTCCACGCCGACACCGTGCTGCTCGCCGTCGGCGCCACGCCGCGCACGCTGCCCACCGCCGTCCCCGACGGGGAGCGCATCCTCACGTGGACGCAGCTCTACGGCCTCGCCGAGCTGCCCGAGAAGCTGATCGTCGTCGGGTCCGGCGTCACCGGCGCCGAGTTCGCGGGCGCCTACCAGGCCCTCGGCTCGCAGGTCGTGCTCGTCTCCTCCCGCGACCGGGTGCTGCCCGGCGAGGACATGGACGCCGCCGAGCTGCTCGAGGGCGTCTTCCGTGCCCGCGGCATGACCGTCATGTCGCGCTCGCGCGCGGCGTCCGCGGTGCGCACCGAGGACGGCGTCGCCGTCACGCTCACCGACGGCCGCGTCGTCGAGGGCTCGCACGTGCTCATCGCCGTCGGCGGGGTGCCCTCCACCGCCGGGATCGGCCTCGAGGAGGCGGGCGTGCGCCTGGCGGCGAGCGGGCACGTCGAGGTGGACCGCGTGTCGCGCACCTCCGTGCCCGGCGTCTACGCCGCGGGCGACTGCACCGGCGTGCTGCCGCTCGCGTCCGTCGCGGCCATGCAGGGCCGCATCGCGATGTCGCACGCCCTCGGCGACGCCGTCGCGCCGCTCAAGCCGGGCCGCGTCGCCGCCAACATCTTCACCGCGCCGGAGATCGCCACGGTCGGCCTCAGCGAGTCGACGCTCCGCGAGCGGGGCTACCGCTACGTCACGACGACGCTGCCGCTGGCGCGCAACCCGCGCGCCAAGATGCTGGGCATGCGCGACGGCTTCGTGAAGCTCTTCGCCCACCCGGACGCCGGCGTCGTGCTCGGGGGCGTCGTCGTGGCCCCGCGTGCCAGCGAGCTGATCTTCCCGATCACGCTCGCCGTCGCGCACCGCCTCACCGTGGACGACGTCGCCGACTCCTTCACCGTCTACCCGTCGCTGTCCGGGTCGGTGGCCGAGGCCGCGCGCGTGCTGCACGGCCAGTCGGGGGAGGGCGCCGCCGTCTGACGGTCGCGCCTGGCCACGCCGAGAGGCTGGTGGTCAGGAGCGGCCGTCGAGCCGCGCCCGCAGCGCGGGCCACGCCACGGCGAACGCGGGCAGCAGCGGGAGTGTCGCCACGTCGTCCACGGCGACCCACCGCACCTCCAGGCTCTCCGGGTCGGCCGCGCCGGGCGTCACGCGGGCACCCGGGGCGACGTCCGCGAGCACGGTGGTGTAGGCCCACGGGCCGTGGTCGAGCACGTGCGTGCCCAGCACGTGCACCGCGCGCGGCTCCACGGCCGCCTCCTCGAGGCTCTCGCGCAGGGCGCCGTCCACGGGCGTCTCGTCCGGGGCGAGCGCGCCGCCCGGGACGCCCCACGTGCCGCCCTGGTCCGACCAGACCGCGCGGTGCTGCAGCACGACGTCGGTCACCGGGCCCGGCGCGGTCGAGGACGGCGCGCGCCGCGCGAGCAGCAGCCCGGCCGCGCCGTACAGGCCCCAGTGCCGGTGGTCACCGCAGGCCACCCAACCGTCCCCGGGGTGCCGGTGGAGGGTCTCGCGCGGGGGAAATCGGCTGGGCACGCGGTCAGGCTACAGGCGACGATGGGACGGTGAGCGCGCACGGCACCGATGAGTTCCCCGACCCCGCACCGTCACCCACCACCATGGACGACCTGCCCGACGAGACACCCGACGAGATGCCCGGCTGGAAGCGCAACGTCGCGATCTTCCTCACCGGCCAGACGATCTCGCTGCTCGGGTCGATGCTCGTGCAGTTCGCCGTGATGTGGCACCTGACGATCGTCACGCAGTCGGGGTCCGTGCTCATGCTCAGCATCGTGTTCGGCATGCTGCCGCAGGCGTTCATGTCGATCTTCGGCGGTGTGTGGGCCGACCGGCACTCCCGCAAGCTGCTGATCATCGGCGCGGACAGCGCGATCGCGACGATCACGCTCGCGCTCGCGCTGCTGATGCTGTCCGGCGTCGACGACCTGTGGCTGATCTACGTGGCGCTCGCGGTCCGCTCCACGTTCGCCGGCATCCAGACGCCCGCCGTGAACGCGATGGTGCCGCAGATCGTGCCGGCGCCGCAGCTCATCCGCATCAACGGGATCAACCAGTCCATCCAGTCCGGGATGATGCTGCTCGCCCCCGTGGTGGCGGCCGCGATCTACGCGAGCTTCGACATCGTCGCGGTGTTCTTCGTGGACGTCGTCACCGCGGTGCTCGGCATCGGCATGCTGCTGCTGGTCACCGTGCCGCGCCTGGTCCGGCACGACGACGCCGCGCCCGAGGACGGGGCGCCGCAGAAGCCGAGCTACTTCGGGGACCTGGCCGCGGGTGTCCGCTACATCCGCGGCCACGGCACCGTGAAGTGGCTCATGACGATCTTCGCCACGACCATGGTGCTCATCGGCGCGCCGTCCTACCTCACGCCGCTCATGGTGACCCGGACGTTCGGCGAGGAGGTCTGGAAGCTCACCACGAACGAGGTGTTCTGGGCGGCCGGCATGCTCGCGGGCGGGCTCGCGATGGCGTTCCTCGGGACCCGCGTGACCAACCGTGTGGCGCTGATCGTCGGGAGCACCCTCGCGGCAGGGGTGTTCACCGCCGGGCTCGGCCTGTCCACGAACATGTGGGTCTTCTTCGTGCTGGGACTGCTGATCGGCGTCACGTTCACGCTGATGTCCGCCCCCAGCATGGCCATCCTGCAGGAGACGGTCGAGCCCGAGATGCAGGGCCGCGTCTTCGGCTTCGTCGGCATCGTCATGACCGTCGCCATGCCGCTGAGCATGGTCGTCTTCGGCCCGCTCGCCGACCGGTACTCGGTGCAGGTGCTGCTGGTCGTCGCCGGCGCGCTGCTCGTCGCCTTCGTCGCGGCCGTGCTGTCCGTCCCGTCCGCGCGGCGGTCGCTCGCCGCCATCGCGCGACCGGCGACGGACGAACCCGCCGAGGTCGTACCGGATCCCGCGAGGTAGGACTACCTCGCGGGGA